>NZ_JBEZGJ010000026.1:0-57393 GCF_040649965.1 Micromonospora sp. NPDC048843 | reverse complement strand
GACGGAGCCGGCAGCGACGCCTCGGCGGGCTGGTTCTGGCCCTCGTGGTCTCCGTGGGAAGCACCGCTTTCGCCATCGTCAGCCCGGGCCGGCCGGGGCGGCCGGGGCGGCCGGAGCGGCCGACTCGTCGGCCTTCTTCGGCTCGAGCAGCTCGCGCTCCCACTCGGTCAGCGGCTCGTCGCTCGCGACACCCTCGGGCTTCTCGTCGTTGCCCCGGCGACGGCCGGAACGCGCGATCAGACCATCCGCGACGGCGGCGGCGACGACCTTGGTCAGCAGCTCCGCCGAGCGGATCGCGTCGTCGTTACCCGGGATCGGGAAGTCGACCTCGTCCGGGTCACAGTTGGTGTCCAGCACCGCGATCACCGGGATGCCCAGCTTGCGGGCCTCGTCGACGGCGATGTGCTCCTTCTTGGTGTCGACGATCCACACCGCGGCGGGAAGCTTCTGCATGTCCCGCAGGCCACCGAGGGTGCGGGTCAGCTTGATCTTCTCGCGGGAGAGCTGCAGGGTCTCCTTCTTGGTGTAACCGGCGGCGGTGCCGCTGAGGTCACCCAGGCCCTCCAGCTCCTTCATCCGCTGGAGCCGCTTGTAAACGGTCTGGAAGTTGGTCAGCATGCCACCGAGCCAGCGGTGGTTGACGTACGGCTGGCCGACCCGGGTCGCCTGGTCGGCAATCGCCTCCTGGGCCTGCTTCTTGGTGCCGACGAACAGGATGCTGCCACCCTCGGCGACGGTCCCACGCACGAACTCGTACGCCTTCTCGATGTACTCGAGGGTCTGGCGCAGGTCGATGATGTAGATGCCGTTGCGCTCGGTCATGATGAAGCGCTTCATCTTCGGGTTCCAGCGCCGGGTCTGGTGCCCGAAGTGGACACCGCTCTCCAGCAGCTGACGCATGGTCACGACGGCCATGGTTGGGGTACTCCTCAAGGTCCCTGGTTGTCACGCCCGGCCGGTGGCCGGGCGTCCTGGCGCCTGGTCGCCGACCCATGGTGGACCCGATCAAGATCGGGACCAGGGAGGCCGTCGCTCCACGACGATTCGTGAAGAGGGCGCGCGAGGTCGACCGCACGAGGCGGTCGCCAGTTGGCCAGTGTACGCCCCTCACCCGTTCAGCCGCCCCGGGGTGCGCGTGGCGTGCTGCTCCGCCGCTCCGCCGCCCGCTCGCCCGATGCTGCTCGTATCAGCGCGCGTTGCCGGGAAGATCGCACTGGTTCGTGGAAATAGTGGCCTCCGCGTCGCCGGAGGCCACTATTTCCTGGTTGTTGTCCGAACCGTCGGGACGCGCGACAGGCCGGCGGCGGGCCGGGCCGGGTCAGCCGGCGGCGAGCGCGGCGGCCACGAAGAGCACCAGGCCGACGGTCAGGTAGGCCGTCGGTGGGCGCAACCAGCCCCGACCGTTGTCGGCGAGCGCCAGACCTCCGGTTCGTAGCCCGTACAGCCCGGTCGCGAAGATCGGCAGACCGGCGACCAGGGCGATACCCGCCACCACGTTCCCGGCGTCCACCGGGTCGCCGGTCACGCCCGCCAGCAGCACCCGCAACGCCGGAACCTCGAAGACCAACACCAGCAGGGCGAAGAGTACGGCCAGCACCGGTCGACGGGTCCGATAGACGCCGTCGGCGGCCGGCGGATACACCGGCGGCTCACCTGCGGGCAGGTCGGGTCGCGGGCCGATCCCGGGCATCGGACCGGTCGGCATCTCCAGCGGGTGCGGAGTGTCGCCGCCACCCCGGGTCGGCTCGATGATCGGGTACCCAGCGAACGGAGCGGGACGAGCCTGGTCGGCGAGCACGCCGGCCGGCGCTGTCGACGTGCTGTCGCGGGACGTCTCCGGCGACGCGCTGGTCACCGGAGATCCCGCCGCGGCCGTCTCGCGGGCGGCGCGGCGTCCGGGCAGCTCACCGGAGGTCTCCGAGGGGTCCCGGTCCGCCCGACGCGATCGGGTGGCCCGGTAACCGTCCGCCTCCGGCCGCGCGACGCCCAACGGGTCGACCGCGCCGAAACGCCCCGAATCAGCCTCGCTCGCCCCGAACCGACCGGTCTGATCGTCCAGGGCGCCGAAGCGACCCGAGTCCGACTCGGGCGTACCGAAGCGGCCCGCGTCCACCGCGCTCAGGCGACCCGAATCCGACTCCGGCGTACCGAAGCGGCCCGCGTCGACGGCGCCGAAGCGTCCCGAGTCCGGCTCCCGGCGGCGGCCGACGCCGGTGTCCTCGACGGAGCGGCCGTCCTCCGCACCACGCTGCTCGGGGATCTCGCTGTCCCGGTACCGCGGTTCGCCCGCGCCGCGCCACTCCGACTCGCCGTAACCGCGACCCCGCTCGTCGGGGTACCAGCGCGACTCCTGATCTTCCGGAAAACTCCGTCGTCCGTCCACGTCAGGCACCGTATGCGACCGGCCACGCCCGCGCCATTTCAGCCCGGCCGACCGCGCCGCCGATCGTCCGGGGCAGCGCGGCCACGAGTCGCGCCGTAGCACAGCGCGGGCATGATCATCCGACTGTCCACAGCACCCCCGTTGTCCACAGGTGGGCGGCTGCCGGGTCGCGGCGATCGCCCTCCGGCGGGCACCGTGCCGGCCATGACGAAGCGGAACCAGGCGGTTGGCGCGTACGGCGAGCAATGTGCGGCCCGGCACCTGACCGAGGCGGGGCTGCGCCCGATCGCCCGAAACTGGCGCTGCCCCGCCGGGGAGATCGACATCATCGCGTGGGACGGGCCCGTGCTCGCCTTCTGCGAGGTGAAGACCCGCCGGGGTGAGGGCTTCGGCACGCCGGCCGAGGCGGTAGTGCCGGCCAAGGCCCGCCGGCTGCGAGGGCTCGCCGCGCGGTGGCTGACCGAGACCGGTACGACAGCCGAGGAAGTGCGTTTCGACGTGCTGTCGGTGCGGCTGCCCGACGCCGGTCTGGCGCAGGTCGACCACCTCAAGGGCGCGTTCTGACATGCGTACCCGGAGGATCGGTGACGCGTCGTGAGCTACGCGAAGGTGCTCTGCGTGGGGCTGGTCGGGGTGACCGGCCACCTCGTCGAGGTGGAGGCCGACCTGGCCGCCGGCCTGCCGGCGGTGGTGATCTCCGGTCTGCCGGACACCGCCCTGCACGAGGCCCGCGACCGGGTCCGCGCCGCCGTTGTCAACTCCGGTCAGCGCTGGCCGAATCGGCGGATCACTCTCAACCTGCTGCCCGCCACGCTGCCGAAATTCGGGTCGGCCTTCGATCTGGCCATCGCCGCGGCGCTGCTGGGCGGCTCGGGTGAGTTGCCGCTGCTTCCCCTGGAGGGGGTGGTGGTCCTCGGCGAGCTGGGGCTCGACGGCACGGTCCGGCCGGTGCGCGGCGTACTCCCGATGGTCGCCGCCGCGGCCCAGGCCGGCATCGCGCGGGTGATCGTCCCGGTCGGCAACGCCGCCGAGGCCGCCGTCATCCCCGGGGTACGGGTGCGAGCGGTGGACAACCTGCACCGGCTCGTCACCTTCGTTCGGGACGGGACGCCGCTGATCGAACCACCGGCGGACATCCCGGAGCCGTCGGCCGGTGGGCCGGACCTCGCCGACGTCGCCGGGCAGCAGTTGGGTCGGCGCGCCCTGGAGGTCGCCGCCGCCGGTGGGCATCACGTGGCACTGCTCGGCCCGCCGGGCGCTGGCAAGACGATGCTCGCCGAACGACTACCGTCGATCCTGCCCGAGCTGGACGACGACGCGGCGCTGGAGGTCACCGCGCTGCACTCGGTCGCCGGGCTGCTGCCGCCGGGCGGTCGGTTGCTGCGTCGCCCACCGTTCCAGGCGCCGCATCACACCGCGACGGTGCCGTCTCTGGTCGGGGGCGGCTCGGGGCTGGCCCGACCCGGCGCGGTGTCACTGGCACACCGCGGGGTGCTCTTCCTTGATGAGGCTCCAGAGTTCAGCAAGGGTGCGCTGGAGGCGCTGCGCCAGCCGCTGGAGCACGGCCGCATCCAGCTGAGCCGCAGCGGGGGCGGCACCGTGTACCCGGCCCGCACCCAGTTGGTGCTGGCCGCCAACCCCTGTCCGTGCGCGAAGCCGGCCGGTGACGCGCACTGCGAGTGTTCGCCGCTGGCCCGCCGCCGCTACCTGGGCAGACTCTCCGGGCCGCTGCTCGACCGGATCGACGTCCAGGTGCGGCTGATGCCGGTGCGGGCGGCCGAGCTGATGGCGACCGACGGAGATGTCGAGCCCTCGGCGACGGTCGCCGCAAGGGTGGCGGCGGCCCGGCAGGCGGCGGCCAGCCGCTGGGCCGACCTCGGCCGACGGCTCAACGCCGAGGTGGAGGGCCCGCACCTGCGCCGACCGCCGTGGCGGCTGCCGGCCCGGGTCACAGCGGAGCTGCGGGGCCGACTCGACTCCGGCTCACTCTCGGCGCGCGGCTTCGACCGGGTGATCCGGATGGCCTGGACCATCGCTGATCTGGACGGTCGCGACCGACCTGACCAGGACGACGTCCGGGAAGCGCTTCAACTACGGACGGGAGAGGCGGCGTGAGCGCCGACGAGGAACGACGGTTGGCCCGGGTCGCCCTGACCTGGTTGGCGGAGCCGGGCACACGCGCGGTGCATCACCTGGTCGAACGACACGGCCCGGTGGAGACCCTGGACCTGCTGCTCAACGGCGGCAGTCCGGACGGCTGGCTGCACACCACCGTCGCCGCACGCTCGGCGGCCGGCGACGCGCGGGCGGTGGCCGCGGAGGCCCTGGAGCGGGCGGACCGCCTGGGTGCCCGGCTGGTCACGCCGGACGACGAGGAGTGGCCGGCCCCGGTCGCCAGCCTGGCCGCGTTGCGGCTGCCGGACGTCAGCCGCCGGGTGGACGGTGAGACCGCCCCGCCGCTCTGCTTCTGGGTACGCGGGGGCTGGCCGCTCGGCGAGGCGCTGGATCGCTCGGTGGCAGTGGTCGGGGCGCGGGCGGCCAGCGGCTATGGGCAGCATGTCGCGACCGAGCTGGGGTATGGCTTGGCGGAGCGGGACTGGACTGTCGTGTCCGGTGGCGCGTTCGGCATCGACGCCGCCGCCCACCGCGGCGCACTCACCGCGGGCGGTCTGACCGTCGCGGTGCTCGCCTGCGGGCTGGACCGTCCGTACCCGATGGGCAACGCCGCGCTCTTCGACCGGATCGCCGAGACGGGGCTGCTGGTCAGCGAGTGGCCGCCCGGTGCCGAGCCGCTGCGGCCCCGGTTCCTGATCCGCAACCGGGTGATCGCCGCGGGCACCCGGGGCACCGTCGTGGTGGAGGCGTCGGCGCGCAGTGGCGCGACGCAGACAGCGCGGCGAGCCATCCACTCCAATCGGGTGGCCATGGTGGTGCCGGGGCCGGTGACCTCGGCGATGTCCGTCGGCGCGCACGAGTTCCTGCGGGAGCACCCCAAGGCACGGCTGGTCACCGGGGTGGCACACGTGCTGGAGGAGGTGGGCCGGATAGGCGCGGACCTGGCCCCGCTGGCCCGTGGACCGCAGCGGGCCACCGACGCGCTGGACGACGACACGCGGTCGCTGCTGGAGGCGCTGCCCCGCCGAGGCGCGATGGGCGTGGACCGGCTCTCCGCCCGCGCCGGCGTCGACGTACGGACCGCGTTGCGCAAGCTGTCGCTGCTGGAGGAGCTGTCCATGGTGGTCCGTCGCGACGACGGCTATGCCCTCGCCCCGCCCGCCAAGCTCAAGTGTGCGACGGCGGAGACGTCCCGTCGACCTGTTACCTGAGCGGATGCGTCACCGCCGCCCGGCCGGGGTGTCGTCCGGATGCCCGCACCCTCTCGCGGCCGGGATCCCGGCCAGCCTCTCGCGGTCGGGATCCCGGCCGGCCTTCACTGCCGGTACCGTGCCCGGTCATGGGTGCAATCAAGCCGTGGCACATCAGCGTGCTCTGCTGTCTCGTCGTGACCGCCGTGCTCGTTGTCGGCGTGGTCGTGTTCCTCATCAAAAGGAACAACAGCCGGTAGTCGGGGGTCGCCACCGGCACCGTCGTGTCCGGTGGCGGAGGCGGGCCGGCCGTAGGCTGGTGCCGTGTCAGCCATCAGTGAGGGGTGCCGGGGCCGAGGTACCGGCCGGCACGTCGGCGCGGCCACGATGAGCCGACCGGACCGGGGCACCCGGGCCATGCACCAGGCACTTCCGCCGGCGTTGCGCGACGCTGTCGACGACTTCGCCGAGCACCTGTCCCGGGTCCGTAACCGCTCGGCGCACACCGTCCGCGCGTACGTCACCGACCTGGTCTCACTGCTCGACCACGCCGTCCGGATGGGCTGCGTCGACCTCGCCGAGCTGGATCTGTCGGTGCTGCGCAGTTGGCTGGCGAAGCAGCGCACCACTGGTGCGGCCCGCACGTCGTTGGCCCGGCGGGCCGCGTCGGCGCGGGCGTTCAGCGCCTGGGCACACCGGGCCGGGCTGCTCCCCGCCGACGTGGGCGCCACGCTGGCCAGCCCTCGCGCGCACCGGGAACTGCCCAGCGTGCTGCGCGCCGACCAGGCCGCCGCTCTGGTCGAGGCACCGTCCCGGCAGGCACCGTCCCCGAACGCGCCACCCACGAACCCAGCTCGCACGGACGCCGAGCCCGCGGACGCAGCAGCCGGACCAGCGCAGGGCGCAGCGGAAGCGGCCGAGGCGGTGCCGCTACGGGACCGGGTGCTGCTGGAGCTGCTCTACGCCACCGGCGTACGGGTCAGCGAGGTGTGCGGCTTGGACGTCGGCGACATCGACCACGGCCGGCGGGTGATCAGGGTGTTCGGCAAGGGCGGGCGGGAGCGCTCGGTGCCGTACGGGGTGCCCGCCCAGCGAGCGTTGGACGAGTGGCTGCGCCGGGGCCGCCCGGCGATGGTGGGTGCCCGCTCCGGCGACGCGCTGTTGCTGGGTGCCCGGGGTGGTCGGCTCAACCCGACGACAGCACGTCAGATCGTCGGTGCGTACGCCGAGACCGCCGGGCTGCCCCGGACCAGCCCGCACGATCTCCGCCACACCGCGGCCACCCACCTCCTGGAGGGCGGCGCCGACCTGCGCGCCGTGCAGGAGCTGCTCGGTCACTCGTCGCTGGCGAGCACGCAGATCTACACCCACGTCTCGGTCGAGCGGCTGCGTGCCGCGTACCGGCAGGCGCACCCGCGCGCGTGAGCAAGGCCCGCGAGGCGCACCCACGCGCCTGACCGACGGCCGCGAGGCGCACCCACGCCTGATCGAGGGCCGGAGGGCACGCACACGTGGCGGTTACGATCATCAAGTGAGCGTCCCGAATCCTCCTGAGCCGATCCCGGGCGCCCGCCTGCTCTTCTCCCTGGACCCGGCGGTCAGCCACCTCAACCATGGCTCGTTCGGCGCGGTGCCGATCGGCGTGCAGCGCGCCCAGCAGCGGCTGCGCGACGAGATGGAGGCGAACCCGCTGCGCTTCTTCACCCAGGGGCTCGTCGACCGGATCGCGCACACCCGCCGGCACCTCGCCGGGTTCCTGGGCGCCGACCCGGACGGCAGCGCCCTGGTGGGCAACACCACCACCGGCGTCGCCGTGGTGCTCCAGTCGGTGGGCCTCACTGCCGGCGACGAGGTGCTGAGCACCGACCACGGGTACGGGGCGGTGAGCCTGGCCATCCAGCGCGAGTGCCGCCGCACCGGCGCGGTCGGCCGGGTCCTGCCGATCCCCCTGGCCGCCACCGACGAGCAGATCGTGCAGAGCATCCGCGCTGGTCTGCGCCCCGGGCGGACCCGGCTGCTCGTCGTCGACCAGCTCACCTCGGCCACCGCCAAGCTCTTCCCCACCGCCGCCATCGTCGCGGTGGCCCGCGAACACGGCGTGCCGGTCCTGGTGGACGCCGCGCACGCCCCGGGCATGCTGCCCACCCCGGTAGACAGCATCGGCGCTGACTTCTGGGTGGGCAACCTGCACAAGTGGGCGTACGCCCCGCGCGGGACCGCCCTGCTGGCTGTGGCACCGCAGTGGCGGGACCGGATCGAACCGCTGGTGGTGTCCTGGGAGCAGGAGTCGGGTTTCCCGGCCCGGCTCGAGTGGCAGGCGACTCTCGACTACACGCCCTGGCTGGCCGCCCCGGCGGGCCTGTTCACGATGCGCAGTCTCGGCGTCGACCGGGTGCGGGCGCACAACGCCGCGCTCGCCGCGTACGGCCAGCGGGTGGTGGGGGACGCTCTCGGGGTGGCGCCCGCCGATCTGCCCGACCCCGGCGGACCGGGGGTGGCGCTGCGCCTCATCCCCCTGCCGGCCGGCACGGGCACCACGATCGACGCCGCGCGGGCGTTACAGGCGCGCATCGGTGAACGGATCGCCGCGGAGGTGGCGGTGATGAGTTGGAGCGGCCGGGGGTGGCTGCGGCTCACCGGCCAGGTCTACAACGCCGCCGACGAGTACGAACGGCTGGCCGTACGGCTGCCGGCACTGCTCGCCCAGCGCTGACCGGGCGGCCGGGAGCGGACACCGGGACCGGACCGACCGGGAGCAGGCGCACCGGGCCGAGGCCGAGCAGGGCCAGCGGGTCGAGATATTCCTCGCCCCGGCGTAGGCCCCAGTGCAGGCACGCCTCGGCCGGGCACCCCGGATGCCCGGGCAACAGCTCGCCCAGCGGCGCGCCGGCGGTGACCGGCTGGCCGGGGCGTACGGCGGGTTGGACCGGCTCGTGGGTGGTCCGCAGCCCGTCGGCGTGCCCCACTGTGACCACCGGTCGACCGGCCACCAGGCCGGCGAAGAGCACGGTGCCCGGCCCGGCGCTGCGGACCACCGCCCCGGCGGGGGCGGCCAAGTCGACGCCGCGATGCCCGGGTAGCCACGGTCGCGGCGGCCTGTCGAACCGGCGCACCGGACGGGGTGGCCCGTCGACCGGCCAGCGGAACCGTCCGGCGGGCGTCGGGGCGGCGACCGGCACGGCCAGGGCAGCGGCTGGCTCCGCCACGGTTGCGACCGGCACGGTCGGGGTCGGTGGTTGGCCGGGCACCGCCGCTACCAGCACCGCCAGCCCGCAGAGCTGAATGGTCAGTGCGAGCGGGAGCGCGGCGCAGAGCAGCAGCGTGCGGCGGATCGAACGGACGGATGGCTGTCGCATGACGGCAGCCTCCGGCCGACGCGGTGTCGTCCGCCGGCCCGGCCGACGGGGCTGTGGACAACCGGAGGTGCTGTGGACGACCACCCGACGCCCTCGATGATCTGCTATGCCCGGACGCGGGGCCGACGCCTGATTGACCAGGTCACCACCACTGCTCGTTGGAACCGGTCTCGTAGTCGTACTCCTCGACGTGCTCCCATTCCTTCCCGGTCGCCTTCTCATAGGCGTTGGACGGGACGTCGAGGATCGATTCCGCGTGGGCGGCCTCGTCGGTGGTGAAACGCGCGAACGCCGCCGGATCGGCCAGCACGGCATCGAACGCCGCCGGTCCGGCCACCACCACCGCGCAACGGGCGTACAGGAAACCGTCATCGGACAGTCGGTCGGCGCCGGGTAGGACAGCCTGAGCGAGCACCCGACGGTCCAGTTGGTGGAGCGTGAACGCGAGCGTCTCGGCGAAGCCGACGATCCGCTCCACCGGCTCGTCCGCCAGCACGGCGGTCAACCGCTCGTACGGCCCGTCGTCCTGCGCCTCGGGCCGACCGCCCAGCACCGCGACGAGCCGCCAGAATTCCTCATCCGCAATCATCACAACCCTTGATGATCGCTCGGACGAACCAGTACCGGCCGCTGACCCCACGCCGCCGTACCTCTGGTGCCGTTTTCGGGCCGCCACGGAAGGCCTAGGCTGGGCCGCGTACGGCGGGTGCCGCCGTCTGTACCGGGGAGGCCGCATGACCACTCTCGATGACCGGACGTCGTCCCCCACCGGGCCCACCGTGGCCGACGTGAGCGGCCCGTCCCGGCTCGCGGAGCCGGACGAGACGATCAGCGCCGAGGAGTTGCAGCTAGCGGCCCGCAATCACGGCATCCCGTTGGAGGCGCTGCGCTACGACGTCACCCCGGCCGGGTTGCACTACCTGCTGATCCACTACGACATCCCGGAGCTCGACCCGGCGGCGCACACGCTGACCATCGGCGGTGCGGTGGACCGTGCGTTGACGCTCACCCTCGCCGAACTGCGGGAGCGGCCCCGCGTCACCCGGCAGGTGACACTGGAGTGCGCCGGCAACGGGCGGGCCCTGCTGCACCCCCGGCCGGTCAGCCAGCCCTGGCTCGTCGAGGCGGTCGGTAACGCCGAGTGGACCGGCACCCCCCTCGCTCCGCTGCTGCGCGAGGCGGGCGTCGACCCGGACGCGGTGGACGTGGTCTTCACCGGCGCCGATCACGGTGTGGAGCGTGGGATCGAGCAGGACTACCAGCGGGCGCTTCCGGTCGCCGACGCGCTGCGCGAGGAGGTGCTGCTGGCGTACGAGATGAACGGCGCTCCCCTGCTGCCGCAGCACGGCGCGCCGCTGCGGCTGATCGTGCCGGGCTGGTACGGCATGGCGCACGTGAAGTGGGTCCACTCGATAGAGCTGCGGACCGAGCCGTTCGAGGGGTACCAGAACGCGGTGGCCTACCGGGTACGCCGCGACGCGGACGACAGGGGCGTGCCGGTGACCCGGATCGAGCCGCGGGCGCTGGTCCGTCCGCCCGGCTTCCCGGACTTCATGTCCCGTCGCCGGGTGCTGCGACAGGGCCCGTGCACGCTGGATGGTCGGGCCTGGTCGGGGCACGCCCCGGTGGTCGCCGTGGAGGTGACCACCGACGGCGGGCAGAGCTGGGCGCCAGCCGAGCTGGACCCGACGGACGCGGGGGACTTCGCCTGGCGGCGCTGGCGGCACGAGTGGGTCGCCACCCCCGGCCGGTACGTGCTCGGCGCGCGGGCGACCGACGCGTCCGGGCGGACCCAGCCGGTCGAGCAACAGTGGAATCGTGGCGGCTTCGCCAACAACATGGTGCAGCGGGTCGAGGTCGTGGTGCCGGCCGAGTGATCGGCGGTGGTGTCACGCCACGGGTGGGGGGCCCGTGGCACGGCCCGGCGGCTCGGGTGCGCTCAGCCGCCGAAGCCGGAGTCGGCGGGCAGTGAGATGTCGGGCTTCTCCAGCTCCTCGACGTTGACGTCCTTGAAGGTCATCACCCGGACGTTCTTCACGAAGCGGGCAGGACGGTACATGTCCCACACCCAGGCGTCGTGCATCTCGACCTCGAAGTAGACCTCGCCGTCGGAGTTACGCACGTGCAGGTCGACCTGGTTGGCCAGGTAGAACCGACGCTCCGTCTCCACCACGTAGGAGAATTGGCGGACAATGTCGCGGTACTCCCGGTAGAGCTGCAGCTCCATCTCGGTCTCGTACTTCTCGAGATCTTCCGCGCTCATCGCACTCCGCCTTCCATGGCCACATCTTCCCCCACCGGCGTCGGAGGCCGAGGCTGCTCGCCCAACGCCACGCCGACGGTACCCCCTGACGCCCACGAGCGCTCCATCGGCTCAACCGGGCCGTGGCTGCCGGGCCGTCGGGCGCGCGGCGGCCGGCCGTCGCGGCCGGAGACCGCGGCGACATTGACGTACGAGAACCGGTGCTCCCGGCACGGCCCGTGCTCCCGCAGCGTCGCCGAGTGCTCCGGGGTGATGTAGCCCTTGTGCTCGGCGAAGCCGTACGCCGGGAACACCGCGTCCAACTCCACCATGAGCCGGTCCCGGGTGACCTTGGCCAGCACACTGGCCGCCGCCACACACGCGGCCACCCGGTCGCCCTTCCACACCGCCAGCCCGGGCACACCCAGGCCGTCCACGCCGAACCCGTCGGTCAGCACGTACTCCGGGCGGGTGGTGAGCGAGGCGAGCGCCCGGCGCATCGCGGCCAGGTTGCACACGTGCAGACCCCGGGCGTCGACCTCCTCGGCCGGAATGACCACCACGGCGTACGCGAGCGCGCGGTCCACGACCTCCGCGTACACCCGTTCCCGGCTGGCCGGGGTGAGCAGCTTCGAGTCGGCCAGCCCGTCGATCTCGCCGCGCCGCCCCTCGGGCAGCACCGCCGCGGCGGCGACCAGCGGACCGGCGCACGCCCCCCGGCCCGCCTCGTCGGCGCCGGCGACGTGCCGGAAGCCGCGCCGCTGCAACGCCCGCTCCAGGGCGTACAGGCCGGCCTCGCGGCGCACCACCGTGCGCGGCGGGGTCAGCACGATGCCTCGTCCTGGCCGGCGGTGGTCGACTGCCCCAGCCGGGTCAGCAGGGCGGGCAGTTCGGGCGGGTAGAACCGGTCACCGCTGGCCGCCAGCTCGTCCGGAACCCACCAGCGGTGGTCGGCGATGCTGCGTCGCTCGATGTCGTTGAAGCCCGTGGTGTCCACCCGCCAGGAGTCCACCCGGAAGAGGAAGAAATCCTGCTCCTGGCGGTACCAGATGCCGTCGAAGGAGAACTCGGTCGCGTCGGACCAGACCGGCTCGCCCAGCTGGGCCGGGTCGAGCCGCAGGCCGGTCTCCTCGGCCAGCTCCCGAGCCGCGCCCGCCGCCGGGGACTCCGACTGATCGAGCCCGCCGCCAGGAGTGAACCAGTATCGGTGCCCGGGTCGGGCCGGGTCGAAGCCCTCGAACAGCAGGACCCGGCCGGCCGCGTCGACGAGCAGCACGCGGGCCGCGCGTCGAGGGGTGTAGACGGTCACCGCACCAGCCTGCCAGACCGACGGCGGATCGCCCACGCCCCGTCGGCCTACGGCTTGGGAATGCCGTCGAACCCGTCGGGCACCGTCAGCCAGGTGGCCCGGTTGACCGGCCAGAAGACTGTGAACGCCCGCCCGACCACGTCGTCCTCGGGGATGGTGGCCTCGGTGATGTTCTGCCCGGACTGCTGCCAGTGCTCCAGTGAGTCGCCGGAGGCCGACCGGTGGTCGCCCATCACCCACAGCCGGCCCTCCGGCACTGTGATGTCGAACTCCTGGTCGGCGGCCTTGTCGCGAATCCCGTCCATCGAGAAGATGTACGGCTCGTCCAGCGACTTGCCGTTGATCATCAGCCGTTCCTCGGGGTCGCAGCAGACCACGTGGTCGCCGGGGATGCCGATCACCCGCTTGATGAAGTCCTCACCGTCGGGGTTGCCGCTCCACGCGGTCGGAGCCTTGAACACGATCACCTCACCGCGGTGCGGTGACCGGAAGTCGTAGACCAGCTTGTTGACCAGCACCCGGTCATCGATCTTGAGAGTGTTTTCCATGGACGGGGAGGGGATGAAGAAGGTCTGCAGCACGAAGGCGCGGACCAGCACCGCGACCAGGATCGCCACACCCAGCAGGATCGGCAGCTCCTTCCAGAAGGAGCTGCGCGGCTTGTCGGTCTGCTCGTCAATCACGCAAAGGAGCCTACGTTGCCCGGCTGGACGGCACCGTCCGGAACGCGCGGGAACCACGTAGCGCGGCTGCCAACGGAAGCATCAGCAGCACACCGCCCTGCGGAGTCGGTCGCGCCGGAGTCGCACCGGGGGACGCCGTGGCCGG
This sequence comes from Micromonospora sp. NPDC048843, assembly GCF_040649965.1. Lineage (NCBI taxonomy): Bacteria > Bacillati > Actinomycetota > Actinomycetes > Micromonosporales > Micromonosporaceae > Micromonospora > Micromonospora sp. NPDC048843. Next base: position 43,970 of record NZ_JBEZGJ010000026.1, on the reverse strand, counting down.
CCCGGAGACGTCCTCGAACGTGGACGGCACCGACAGCGCGCTCCACCGCGACGACGGCCAGACCACCATGAAGGCCCGGCCGACGACGTTGTCGATCGGCACCGGCCCCTGGCAGCGCGCGTCCTGGGAGATCTCACGGTGGTCACCCATCACGAAGATCTGACCGGGCGGCACGACGACCTCGTCGAAGCGCCGGGAGCGACACTCCGCCGGGTTGGGTGGCAGGTCCAGGGGTGAGTCCCGCAGGACGTACGGCTCGTTGAGCGGGATGCCGTTGACTGTCACCCGGCCCTGACTGTCGCAGCACTTGACCCGGTCACCGGGGAGACCGATCACCCGCTTGATGAAGTCCTTCTCACCGGGGCGGCTCACCCCGACCAGGTCGCCGATGGTGCGCGCGAGCCGCCCGGCGACGCCGGGCTTCGGCTGCTCGTCGACCTGCGGCGCCCAGCGGTCAGTGCCCCGGAAGACCACCACCTCGCCGCGCAGCGGGTCACGAACGTCGTAGACGACCTTGTTGACCAGCACCCGGTCATCGACGAGGAGAGTGTCCTCCATCGAGCCGGACGGAATGAAGAACGCCTGGAGCAGGAAGGTGCGAATCAGCACCGCGAGGCAGAACGCGACCACCAGCAGCAGCGGCAACTCCTGCCAGAGAGGCATCTGCCGGCGGGTGCGGCGAGCCCGTCGGCGCCACGGATCGACGGTGCCGTCCTCGTCAAGCGTCTGCACCACGCCACTCCCCGGTCCGCAGAAAACACCACCGCCCGGGAGCCTCGTCGAGGCTCCACGGGCGGTAGTGGACAACTACCCGCCACCTGGGCGGGATCGCCGCCTCGCTGCGCCCGTACCGACCAGGGTAGTGCGCTCTGGTCGGTACGGCATACGCGCAGGTCGGGCGGCGTGGCGAGCGGGAAGTCAGCTGGGCTGCTTCTCCCGCTTCTCCTTGATCTTGGCCTTCTTGCCGCGCAGCTCGCGCAGGTAGTAGAGCTTGGCGCGACGCACGTCACCGCGGGTCACGACCTCGATCCGGTCGATGCCCGGGCCGTTGAGCGGGTAGGTCCGCTCGACGCCGACACCGAAGCTGACCTTGCGGACCGAGAAGGTCTCGCGCAGACCGTCACCCTGGCGGCGGATCACGACGCCCTGGAAGATCTGGACACGGGACCGGTTGCCCTCGACGACGCGGGCGTGCACCTTGACGGTGTCACCGGCCCGGAAGTCGGGAAGGTCGGTCCGCTTCGACTGGGCGTCAAGGGCGTCCAGGATGTTCATCGCTGCGTCCTCGTAAGGCTCACGGCGCACCGTCACTCGGTGCGCGGGTGGGTGATTCTGATTCCCGGGTGGTGATCGGCGAACCGATCCCCGGTCGGGGATCCTCGCAGCCGACCGCGGGCGCGGACGGATGCGGCAACCCCCCTACTTTGCCACATCCCCCGGTGGAGGTTGAAATCCGGCCTGGTCGAGGGCCGCGACGTCCCGTTTGTCGAGCCGATCGGCCGGCAGCGCGGCCAGCAGGTCCGGACGGCGGGCCGCTGTCCGCAGCAGACCCTCCTCGCGCCGCCAGCGGGCGATCTTGCCGTGGTCACCGGAGCGGAGCACCTCCGGCACGTCGTGCCCGCGCCAACTCGGCGGCTTGGTGTAGATCGGCGCCTCCAGCAGCCCGTGCGCGTGCGACTCCTCGTCCAACGAGCCCGCGTTGCCCAGCACCCCCGGCAGCAGCCGGGTGACCGCCTCCAGCATCACCAGGACCGCGACCTCGCCGCCGAAGAGCACGTAGTCACCGAGCGACACCTCGGTGACCGGCATCCGGGTGGCGGCGTGCGCCAGGACCCGCTGGTCGATCCCCTCGTAGCGGCCGCAGGCGAAGAGGAGATGCGACTCGGCCGCCAACTCGTACGCCATGGCCTGGGTGAAGGGGGCACCGGCAGGCGACGGCACCAGCAGCCTTGGCGGCGGGGCGTCGACAGGCGCGAGGGCGTCCAGTGCCTCACCCCACGGCTCGGGGCGCATCACCATTCCCGGCCCGCCACCGTAGGGGGTGTCGTCGACGGTGCGGTGCACGTCGTGGGTCCAGGTCCGCAGGTCGTGCACGGCGAGCTGGAGTACGCCGTTGGCCCGCGCCCGCCCGATCAGCGACAGGTCCAGCGGGGCGAAGTACTCCGGAAAGATCGACACGACGTCGACGCGCATGCGGGCTGGTCCTAAAGGTCGAGCAGTCCGGCTGGCGGGTCGACGATCACACGTCCGCCGGCCAGGTCGACCTCCGGAACGATCGCCCGGACGAACGGGATCAACGCGGTACGCCCCTCGGGGCGCCGCAGCACCAGCAGGTCGGACGAGGGCGCGTGGTCGATGCGGGCGACCTCGCCCAGGCGTTCGCCGGCCGGGGTCACCACGGCCAAACCGACCAACTGGTGGTCGTGGAACTCCTCCGGGTCGTCCGGTGGGGTCACGTCGGCGCTGTCCACCACGAGCAGCGTCCCGCGCAGAGCCTCGGCGGTGTTGCGGTCCGGGATGCCCTCGAACGCGATCAGCACCCGGCCCTGGTGGAAGCGGGCTTCCTCGATGGTCAGCTCCGCGGGAACCCGGAACGGCACCCCGGGCTCATCGCTGGCTGGAGGGGGTGTCGCCCCCGGCTCGGTGCGCAGCACCGTACCGGGGGCGAACCGTGCCTCGGGCTCGTCGGTCCGCACTTCCACGGTGACCTCACCGCGGACACCGTGCGGCTTGCCGATCCTGCCGACGACGAGCTGCATCAGTACGAGTCGACGATGTCGACGCGAACCCCGCGCCCGCCGATGGAGCCGATCACCTGGCGCAGCGCCTTGGCGGTCCGGCCGGACCGCCCGATCACAGTGCCAAGGTCCTCGGGGTGCACGCGGACTTCGAGCCGCTTGCCCCGACGGGAATCGACAAGCCGCACCCGGACGTCGTCCGGGTGGTCGACGATGCCCTTGACCAGGTGCTCCAACGCCGGACGCAGTGGCATGTCAGGCCTGCTCACCGGCGTCGGCAGCGGCCGGCGCCTCGGCCGCAGCCTCGGTCTTCGGAGCCTCGGCAGCCGGAGCCTCAGCGGGAGCCTCGGTCTTCGGAGCCTCGGCAGCCTTGGCGGCCTTCTTGGCCGGCTTGGCCGGGGTCTCCGGGGCGAGCCCGGCGGCGGCCTTCGCCTCAGCCTCGTACGTCGCCTTGCGGTCGGCCCGCTCGGGGGCGACCAGGAGCGGCGGCGGGGCCGGCAGGCCCTTGTACTTCTGCCAGTCACCGGTCAGCTCGAGCAGCCGCTGCACCGCCTCGCTCGGCTGAGCGCCGACGGACAGCCAGTACTGGACCCGCTCCGACTTGACCTCGATGATCGAGGGGTCTTCCTTGGGCTGGTAAATCCCGACGAACTCGATCGCCCGACCGTCACGCTTGGTGCGGGAGTCGGCGATGACGATGCGGTACTGCGGGTTGCGGATCTTGCCCATCCGCAGGAGCCGGATCTTTACGGCCACAGTTGTTTCGCTCCTGTTGCGATCTCACCGGCCCAGGCGGGCGGTGTGCATGGGTGAGCGCCGACCGGACCCGTGGGGTTGGGCCGGAGACTACTCGGTGGACTGGCGACGTGCCCGGGTTAGAGGGCGCCGGACGCGCGCCGGATACCAGCGACCCATTCTGCCAGATCCGCTGCCGATCGCACGCATCGGACCCGGACACCGCATCGTGGGTGACCTGGAACACGACTCAACGCACCGGCGGACGGTCCCATCCCGGCGGAAGCTTGTCCGGTACGCCCCACTCTGGTGGGGGTGTGAAGTCACACCAGGTGCCGTCGAACGGGAACTCGCCGGCCTCGGCGAGCGCGATCACCCGCTCCCCCTCGGCGCGGACCGCCTTCTCGTCGGTCACCCAGTAGTCGGCCCCGAAGGCGAGCCGCTCGACGAACTCGCCCTCGTCCTTCCACTCCCAGCTGCGGTCCGGCCACACCACCACGTCCAGGTCCTGGTCCACCACGTCGACGCCGGCCACCGAGCCGTCGTCCCAGCGGACACCGGGCTCCTCGAGGTTCACGTACCAGTGGGCGAACCGGCCCTGGGCGTCCCGGAACCACCAGACGGAGTGTGCCGCCCCCGTGGGCAGGAACTTCAACAGCGGCGGGCCGTTCCAACGTCCCTCCGCCAACCGGTACGTCGACGAGATCCACTCGGCGAACGGCATCGCCCGCATCCCCAACCCGGCCTCGGTCACCTCGTGGGCCACCGGCGAGTCCCGCGCGATCCAGACCAGCAACCCTCGATCGTCGTCGCTGACCACGCGGGCCGGCCGGACCCACCCGATCCGGCCGTGCCGCACGTTCCGATGCATGATCAGCCGACCCGGCGCGAACCGGTCGACGGGGTTGCCCGGCCGCACCTCAGTAGGCGCGGGCGAGGATGGCGACGAGATCCGGCTCGTCCTCCGAGTCCGGTACCGAGCCATCGGCGCGCAACAGGCAGCGCACAGTGACGCCCTGGCCGTTCGCCTCCGCCTCACCGGCCACGCCGACCGCCGACCACGGCACCCGCGCCCAGCCGGTCGCGGCGGCCTCGATCGCCTCGGCCAGGGTGGCCACCTCCACCGTGCGGGACTCGCGGTTGGCCAGCGCCTGGTCGTGCAGCACCTGCTGGTCGGTCTCTAGGGCGGCCAGCACCGCGGTGACAACGTCCGCCACCGGCGTCGGGGTCTTCGAGCCGTCGGTCCGACGCACCACCGTCGCGTTGCCCACGGCCAGGTCACGGGGGCCGACCTCGACGCGTACCGGATAGCCGCGCAGCTCGGCGTCGACGGCCCGGCGGCCGAACGGGGTGTCGGTCCGGTCGTCGAGCGCGACCCGGACACCGGCGTCGCGCAGGCCGTCGCGCAGCTTGGCCGCCGCCTCGCCGACGCCGTCGCCGTCCTTGACGATCATGACGTACGCCTGGATCGGCGCGAGCCGCGGCGGCACGCGCAGACCGTTGTCGTCGCCGTGCGCCATGATCAGGCCACCGAGCATCCGCGTGGACGTGCCCCAGGAGGTCGTCCAGGCGTGCTCCCGGCCGCCCTCCTTGGAGGAGTAGCTGATGTCGAACGCCTTGGCGAAGTTCTGGCCCAGCTCGTGGCTGGTGCCCAGCTGCAACGCCTTGCCGTCGCCCATCATGCCTTCGCAGGTATACGTGGCCGTCGCCCCGGCGAAGCGCTCGCGCGTCGTCTTCAGGCCGACCACCACCGGAATGCCGATCACGTTGACCATCAGGTCCTCGTACGCCTCGTGCAGGATCCGCCGCGCGTACACCCGGGCGTCCTCACGGGTGGCGTGCGCGGTGTGCCCCTCCTGCCAGAGGAACTCGCTGGTACGCAGGAAGATCCGCGGACGAAGCTCCCACCGGACCACGTTCGCCCACTGGTTGAGCAGCAGCGGCAGGTCCCGGTACGAGTCGATCCACTTGGCCATGAACTCGCCGATGACCGTCTCGCTGGTCGGACGCACCACCACCGGCTCGGCCAGGGGCTTGCCACCACCGTGGGTGACGACTGCCAGCTCCGGCGAGAAGCCCTCGACGTGCTGCGCCTCGCGCTTGAGGTAGCTCTCGGGGATGAACAACGGGAAGTACGCGTTCTCCGCACCCGCCGCCTTGATCCGAGCGTCCATCTCAGCCTGCATACGCTCCCAGATCGCGTAGGCGGCCGGTCGGATGACCATGGTGCCGCGAACCGGGCCGTTGTCGGCCAGCTTCGCCTTGGCGATCAGGTCCTGGTACCAGCGGGGGAAATCCTCCGCACGGGGAGTGAGCACGCGTGCCATGACCGCACATCCTATGCGCCGCTCGTCAGGGCGGTGCGCTCGGGCGCGGCAACGTCGGCATCCGCCGTCAAGACCTTCCTCGATCGGCACGCCGGAGCGGCTCCCGCCCCCGAGCCCGAGGCCCCCGATGTGGCACACCTGGCCGCAAGCCGGGCGCGCTGGGTGGCCCGACACCGGCAGTCGACCAGCCCGATCGCCGACCGGTTCGCGCCGACACACCGGCCTACACTTCGACCACCATGATCGAGCAGAGGGACCCCACCCCGGTACGGACCGGCATCGTCGACGCCGCCCGCGCGCTGACAGTCGCGACCGGGTGGGACGGCGTCCGGATGGGTGCCGTCGCGAACGCCGCCGGGGTGAGCCGACAGACCGTCTACAACGAGTTCGGCAGCAAGGCAGGGCTGGCCGAGGCGCTCGCCCGTGCCGAGGTGGACCGGTTCGTCGGCGCCGTCCGGGCCGCTCTGCTCGCCCACGGCACCGACGTACGGGCCGGCGCGTACGCGGCTATCGCGCACACCCTCACCACGGCGGCGGAAAACCCGCTGATCAAGGCGATCCTGACCAGCGCCCGGGGCGGCTCGGACGAGCTACTGCCGTACCTCACCACCCGGGCCGAGGTGGTGCTCACCGAGGCCTCCGGCGCTCTGATCGACTGGGCCGGCGACCACCTGCCCGGAGCGGACAGAGCCGCGCTGGCCTTCGCCGCCGACACCATCGTCCGCCTGGTGGTCAGCCACATCGTGCTCCCCGGCGAACCGATCGAGCAGACCGCCACGGCCCTCGCCGACCTTGCCGTACACCTCTTCACCGCCGCCGCCCGCCCAGCCCCCTGAACCAGCCCCCTGACCCCCCGCACCCCGCACCCCGCACCCCGCACCCCGCACCCCGCACCCCGCACCCCGCACCAAGATCCGAGCAACTTCCCTGATGTTGCTGCCTCAGGCGCGCGGGAGGCAGCAACATCCCCGATGTCGCGCGGGTTCTTACCCCGCCGAGCACCAAGATCACGCTCGATCCTGGATGTAGGGGCCTCGGCGTTCGGCGGATGCCACCACAACCTGGATCGAGCACGATCTTGCGCCGATCCGCGCGCGGGCACGGATCGGCATGACAGGGGCCCGACGCGCACGGTCCGCACGATCCGGCTCGGCCGGCGCCACACGGGGCGGCGGGGTGCCTGCGGGGATTAGCGGATAACGCGGCCGCGGAGGATCGTGCGGGACGGGGCGCGGACGACGCGCAGGTCACTACGGGGGTCTTCGGGGTAGACGGTCAGGTCGGCAAGGCCGCCTTCGACCAGGCCGGCGAAGCCGAGCCACGCGCGGGCGCCCCAGGAGGCGGCGGCGAGTACGTCGATGGGTGCCATGCCGGCCCGTTCGTGCAGCAGCAGCATCTCCTCGGCCGCCAGCCCGTGATCGATGCCGCCGCCGGCGTCGGTACCCACGTAGATCGGCACCCCAGCCTCGTACGCGGCACGCACCACCTCGGGAAAGCCGTCGCGCAGCGCGAGCATGTGGTCGGCGTACCCGGGGAACTTGCCCCGCGCCTGCTCGGCGATGCCCTCGAAGGTGGCGATGTTGATCATCGTGGGAACCAGTGCGGTGCCCTGGCGGGCCATCTCGTCGATCAGGTCGAGGCTGAGCCCGGTGCCGTGCTCCACCGAGTCCACCCCGGCCCGCACCATGATCTCGACGGCCGATTCGGAGAACGTGTGCACCGCGGCGCGTACCCCGGCGTCGTGCGCCGCCCGCACGGCGGCGGTGAGGGTGTCCGCGTCCCAGGCCGGCGCCAGGTCACCGACGCCCCGGTCGATCCAGTCGCCGACCAGCTTGACCCAGCCGTTGCCGGCCCGCGCCTGCGCGGCCACAGTGGCGGCGACCTCGGTCGCGTCGACCTCCACGCCGATGTCGCGCAGGTAGCGCTTCGGCGGGGCGACATGTTGGCCCGCGCGGGCCAGTCGCGGCAGGCCCGGCTCGTCGTCCAGTTCGGGGTAGGGGTACGGCGAGCCGGCGTCCCGGATCGCCAGCACTCCGGCGTCCCGGTCGACGTGGGCCAGTGCGCGGGCCTGGTCGAGCGAGGTGATCGGGGCGCCACCTCGGGCGATGCCGATGTGGCAGTGCGCGTCGACCAGCCCGGGCAGCACGAAACCGCCGTCGACGACGGTCTCCGCACCGGGCACCGGGGTGAAGGTCACCCGGTCGCCGACCAGCCAGAGATCCCGTACCTCGTCGTCGGGAAGCAGCACGCCGCGCACATGAAGAGCCATGGGCACAGTCCTACCCGATCACTCCCCGTCGGGGGCGAGCAGGTCGTCCTCGACCCGCACAGAGGTCAGCGGGGACGGTTGTCGCCACCCTTGCCGAGCTTGTTGAAGTCGATCTTCGGGAGCTTGAAGCCGGGCGGCAGGCCCTGGCCGCCAGCGAGGTCGTTCGGGTCCATCCCCGGCGGGAGCTGCGGCATGCCACCCGGGAAGCCGGCGGGCATCCCGGCGCCGGCGCCGGTACGCGGACGACCGCCGCCCTTGGTGCCCTTGCGCTTGTTCTTCGGCGACTTGGTCGCCTTGCGGCGGCCACCGCCGGGCAGGCCCATCATGCCGCCCATCTGCTTCATCATCTTCTGCGCGTCGGCGAAGCGGTTGAGCAGCTGGTTGACGTCCATCACGGTGACCCCGGAGCCGTTGGCGATGCGCGCCCGGCGGGAACCGTTGATGATCTTCGGGTTGGTCCGCTCGCCCGGGGTCATCGACCGGATGATCGCGGTGACCCGGTCGAAGTGGCTGTCGTCCAGCTCGGCGAGCTGGTCCTTCATCTGCCCCATGCCGGGCATCATGGCCAGCACGTTGGCGATCGGGCCCATCCGCCGCACCGCGATGAGCTGGTCGAGGAAGTCGTCAAGGGTGAACTGCTCACCGCCCATCAGCTTGGCGGTCATCTTCTCCTTCTGATCGGAGTCGAAGGCCTGCTCGGCCTGCTCGATCAGAGTGAGGACGTCGCCCATGCCGAGGATCCGGCTGGCCATCCGGTCGGGGTGGAAGACGTCGAAGTCCTCCAGCTTCTCACCGGTGGAGGCGAACAGGATCGGCTGCCCGGTGACCTCGCGGACCGACAGCGCGGCACCACCACGGGCGTCGCCGTCGAGCTTGGAGAGCACCACACCGGTGATGCCGACGCCGTCGCGGAACGCCTCGGCCGTGCGGACGGCGTCCTGACCGACCATCGCGTCGATGACGAAGATGACCTCGTCCGGCGAGACGGCGTCGCGGATGTCGGCGGCCTGCTGCATCATCTCGGCGTCGATGCCGAGCCGGCCGGCGGTGTCGACGATGACGATGTCGCGGGCGGCGCGCTTCGCGTGCTCGATCGACGCACGGGCCACCTGCACCGGGTCACCGGTGCCGTTGCCGGGCTCCGGGGCGTACACCTCGACACCGGCCCGGCCACCGAGCACCTGGAGCTGCCCGACGGCGTTGGGGCGCTGGAGGTCGGCGGCGACGAGCAGGGGCTGGTGCCCCTGACCCTTGAGCCAGCGGGCCAGCTTGCCGGCGAGGGTCGTCTTACCGGAACCCTGGAGGCCGGCCAGCATGATCACCGTCGGCGGCTGCTTGGCGAACTGGAGCCGCCGCCCCTCGCCGCCGAGCACCTTGATCAGCTCTTCGTTGACGATCTTGATGATCTGCTGGGCCGGGTTCAGCGCCTGGGAGACCTCGGAGCTGCGGGCCCGCTCCTTGACGGCCGCGATGAAGCCCTTGACCACCGGCAGCGCGACGTCCGCCTCCAGCAGCGCGAGGCGGATCTCGCGCGCGGTGGCGTCGATGTCGGCGTCGGTGAGCCGCCCCTTGCCGCGGAGCTTGGTGAAGATCCCGGACAGGCGGTCACTCAAGGTGTCAAACACGCGAACATCCCGTTTGTCAGTGTTCCGGCGGGCACAACGCGGCCGGCACTGCGGAGTCCGGCCACCGCTAGGGTAACCGCCCGGCCGTAGGGCCGCTGTCGCCCGGCCCGGGCCTCACCCCGACACCAACCCCGACTGGTACGCGAACACGACGAGCTGGGCCCGATCCCGGGCTCCCAGCTTGCCCATCGCCCGGCTGACGTGGGTCCGCGCGGTTGCCGGGCTGACCACCAACTGTGCGGCGATCTCCTCGTTGTTGAGGCCCTCACCGACCAGGCCGACCACCTGACGCTCCCGATCGGTGAGCGCGTCCAGCCGGGGGTGCGGACGTAGCACCCGGGACGGCCGGGTGGCGAACTCCCGCACCACCCGCCGGGTCACCGACGGCGACAGCAGCGCCTCCCCCTCGGCGACGAGCCGGATCGCGCGCAGCAGCTCGGCCGGCCTGGTGTCCTTGGTGAGGAACCCGCTCGCACCGTGGCGCAGCGCGTCGAAGACGTACTCGTCCAGCTCGAAGGTGGTGAGCACCACCACGCGGGTACCGGTCAGATCGGGGTCGGCGACGATACGGCGGGTCGCCTCGATGCCGTCGATGCCGGGCATCCGGATGTCCATCAGCACCACGTCCGGCCGTTCCCGACGGGCCAACTCGACAGCCCGCAGACCGTCGGACGCCTCGCCGGCCAGCGCCAGGTCGTCCTCGCTCTCCACCAGCGCGCGCAGCCCGAGCCGGACCAGGTCCTGGTCGTCGGCGATCAGCACCCGGATCACGTCGCCGGCTCCACGGGCAGCCCCGCGTACACCCGGAACCCGCCCCCGGCGCGCGGCCCGGTGGTCAACCGCCCGCCCAGCGCCGCGACCCGCTCGCGCATCCCGGCCAGACCGTGGCCACCCTCGTCGTCGGCCGGAGCCGTCCCGGCGCGGCCGATACCCACCCCCCGATCGGCGACCTCGACTGTCACCTCGTTGGCGCGGTAGTCCACTGTCACCTCCGCGCTCGCCACCCCCGCGTGACGCAGCACGTTGGTCAACGCCTCCTGCACCACCCGGTACGCGGCCAGGTCGACAGCGGCCGGTACCTCCCTGGGGTCCCCGACCACGCGCACCTCGACGGCGAGCCCCGCCCCGGCGAGCCGGTCGCGCAGCGCGGGGAGCCGGGCCAGGCCGGGCACCGGTTCGCGCTCGGCACCCCGCCGCACCGCGCCCAGGGTGACCCGCAACTCGTCCAGCGCCTCGCGGCTGGTCCGGCTGATCGCCGTCAAGGCCACCTCCGCCTGCTCCGGCCGCTTCGGCAGCAGGTGTAGGGCGATCTCCGCCTGCATGCTGATCGCGGCCAGCCCGTGCCCCACCACGTCGTGCACCTCCTGCGCGATGCGCAGCCGCTCCTCGTCGGCCTGCCGTCGCGCCTGCTCGACTCGGCTGCGAGCCTCTTCGGCACGGGTACGCGCTGTCGCCTCACGGCTCACCCGCACCACCACCCCCACCGAGAACGGTACGACCACCCAGGCCGACGCGGGCAGCACTCCCGTCCAACCCGGCGCGGGCCCCCGCCCGAAGAAGACGTGCGCCAACAACAGGACGAACGCACCACCGGTGGCGAGCGCCGCCGGTCGCACCGGCAGCCGCACGGCCACTGTGTAGACCGCGACCAGGAACGTGACCAGAATCGGCCCGTACGGGTAACCGATCAGCAGGTACGTCGAGGTGGCCACCGTGACCACTGCGAGGGCGGCAACCGGAGCACGCCGCCGGACCAGCAGGGCGAGGGCGGCGACGACGATCAGCACCCGACTGGCGGCGTCCACCGGCCTCGACCCCGGCTGGTTGTCCCCAGCCAGACCGGTGGCGAGCAACCCGAACGCGAGCAGCGCCACGGCCAGCGCGGCATCCGCCGCCACCTCCGGCCACCGCCACTGCCCGCCTCGTCGCATGGCCGTCATTCTGCCCGCGCAGGTGCCGCTCGACGTGCGCCCACGAGCGACACCGCCCCTACGCCCCCGGACGTACCCGCGCACCGGGCCTCCGATCGCGCCGCGTTGGCGGCGGGCACCCGCACGAGCGTGATGACACTCCCGACCGCAACCCGCAACGACGGCGGACACCCTCACGAGCCTGATGACTGTGAGGCATCAAGATGACTGTGAGGCATCACGCTCGTAGGAGTGACCCGGCTGGCACGCGCGGCCAACGGTCGAGCAGCACCCGACCGCGCTACGCAGCAAGGCAGTCAGGCATCCGGCGTCCAAGCGGCCAGGCAGGCGGCCGTGCAGCGTGCCGCAGCCGGACAGCAACCGCCGACGGTGTCGTCCTGGGTCAGACGGCGGCGAGGACCGCGGCTTCCAGGCGGGCCCGGGTGGCGTCGTCCGGCCAACCGCCCACCAGATAGAAGGCGTCGACCACGTCGGCGCCGAGGGTGGAGATGCGGGCCGCGCGAACCAGGGCGCCGGCCTCGTCGAGCGCGCAGGCGACCCGGTAGAGCAACCCGGCGGCGTCGGCGGCGCGCAGTTCCAGCAGTACGGCGTCGGTGGCCGCCTCGCGGTGCCAGACCACTCGTGGAGCCGCGCCACCACCACGGCTGGCGAGCGCACGGCCGCGCAGCCGTTGGGTGACCGACACGTCGCCGGCGACCGCCCGGCGCAGGTCGGCGCGGAGTGGAACCGGGTCCGGCGGAAGGCCGTAGCGGGGCTGCACCCGGCACTCGACCAGGGCTCGGCCGTCGACGGCGGAGGCGTCCGCGGAGATCACCTCCAGCCGGTGCAGCGCGAGGCAGCCGGCCACGGTGGCGAGCAGACCCCGCCGGTCGGCCGCCGCGACAGACACCCGGTCACCGGTCAGGTGGACGACCGGCAGTGGCCCGGCCAGCAGCTCCGGGTCCGGGGCGGGTGGCTCGGGGAGTACACCGGTGTCCAGCGCGGTGCGAACCCGGGCGACCAACTCGGCGACGAGTCGGCCCTTCCAGTCCGACCAGGCAGCCGGCCCGGTCGCCGCCGCGTCGGCGCGGACCAACGCGTGCAGCACGTCGAGGGTGCCGGTGTCGCCGACCGCCTCGGCCACCGAGGCGATGGTGACCGGGTCGCTCAGGTCCCGGCGGGTGGCCACGTCGGGCAGCAGCAGGTGCAGCCGGACCAGCTTGCCGATCAGCTCGACCTCCGCGGGAGGCAGACCGACAGTGGTGGCCACCGCCTGGGCAACCGGCACACCGACGGTGCTGTGGTCACCGGGGAGGCCCTTGCCGATGTCGTGCAGGAGGGCGCCGAGGAGCAGCAGGTCGGGGCGCTCCACCTCGCGGGCGTGCCGGCTGGCCTCGTGCGCGGTCTGCACGAGGTGCCGGTCGAGGGTGAAGCGGTGCACCGGGTTGTGCTGGGGCAGGCTGCGCAGCCGGGTCCACTCGGGCAGCCAGCCGTCGACCAGCCCGTACCTGTCGCAGGTCTCCCAGGCCGGCACCAGGCCGGGACCGGCGCCGAGCAGGGTGATCAGCGCGGCCCGGGCCTCGGCCGGCCAGGGTGCCGGCAGGGGCGGACAGTACGCCGCCAGCCACTCACAGGTGGCCCGCGCGATGGGAATTCGGGTCGTGGCCGACGCGGCGGCCACCCGCAGCGAGAGGCTCGGGTCGGGGCGTGCCCCGATCGCCGTGCGGGCGAGCACCAACTCGCCGTCGTGTTCGACCACGTCGCGGGCGACCGGGCGGCGGGCCGGGCGGCCGTTGCCGCCGCGGGAGCGGCCGGAGCGCAGCCGGTCGGCGGCCCGGAAGGCGTCGTCCAGGGCGTGGCTGACAGTGCGGGCGTCACCGGCGACCCGACGCAGCAGCGCGTCGCCGTCTTCCACGACGGCTCCAGGCCGCCGCGCGGCGTCAGACGCGCCGGGCTGGAGTTGTCGCAGGCCGAGCAGGTTGGCCACTCCGTCGCGCTCCTGGGCGACCAGCCGGTCGACCCGTCGGCCGACCTGCTGGTGCAGCGCGTCGCGGGTGTCCAACAATCGCAGGTGGGCGGCGCGTACGGCGGGACGCAGCGCGTCGGTGATGCCGGCAGCGGAGATCGCCCGCAGCAGCCCCACATCGCGCAGACCACCGGCGGCCTCCTTGAGGTCGCCCTCCAGGAGGAACGCCAGCTCACCGTGGGCCTGCCAACGGGCTTCGGTGACCTCCCGCAGGCCGGGCAGGTGCCGGACGGCGGTACGCCGCCAGTGATCGGCGGCGGTGCGGATCAGCGCGTCGGCCAACGCCTGGTCCCCCACGACCAACCGGGCGTCGAGCAGCCCGAGGGCGACCTTGACGTCGTCCTGGGCGACCGAGAGCGCCTCGGCGACGGTGCGTACGGAATGGTCGAGCCGCAGGCCCGCGTCCCAGATCGGGTACCAGACCGAGGCGGCCAACTCGTCGGTGCCGGGCACCCCGGCGTGCAGCAGCACCAGGTCGAGGTCGCCGTACGGGGCACACTGCCGCCGACCCAAGCCCCCGACGGCCAGCAGTGCCACCCCGTCCCGCGCCGGCAGCAACCCCCGCAGGAACGAGTCGTACGCGGCGGCCCGCCCGCGCCGGGCTGCTTCCCCGATCCCCCCGGGAACGCCGACGACCTCGTTGATCAAGAGGTTCGCGTCGCCGTCGTCGGCGGGTCCTGACGCGTTCTTCTTGATCAACGAGGTCATGTCAGTAGTGGCCGCGTCAGAGTGCGTCGAGGCCGCGTTCGCCGGTACGTACCCGGACGACCTCTTCGACACCGGTGACCCAGACCTTGCCGTCACCGATCTTGCCCGTGCGGGCCGCTCCAACGATCGCGTCCACCACCTTGTCGACGTCGATCTCGTCGGTGAGCACCTCGACCCGGATCTTGGGCAGGAACTCGACCGTGTACTCGGCACCCCGGTAGACCTCGGTGTGCCCCTTCTGCCGCCCGTACCCCTGAACCTCGCTGACGGTCAGCCCGGCCACCCCGAGGGCGTGCAGAGCCTCCTTCACCGCGTCCAGTTGGTACGGCTTGATGACTGCGGTCACCAGCTTCATGTCCAACCCCTCCATCCCAGGAACGTTAACCGGCGACCTTTTCGCTGACCGGCTCGGCGGGCTCCGCCTCCGGCTTGGCACCACTCGTCGCGCCGCCACCGGGGGTGCCGATGCCGGCCATCGCGAACGCGCTGCCCGTGCCGCCGCCGGCCGGGGACAGGTCGTAGCTGCTCTCGGCGTGCTCGGCGATGTCGATGCCCTCGACCTCCGCCTCACCCGTGACGCGGAAGCCGATCGTCTTCTCGATGACGAAGGCGAGCACCCAGGCGATGCCGAACGACCAGACGGTGACGATCAGGCCGGCGAGGGCCTGCCGCCCGAGCTGGGTCGCGCCGCCGCCGTAGAAGAGGCCGTCGGAGGCGCCCACCACGTCGGTGATCGCGGCGTTGACCGAGTTGGTGGCGAAGAGGCCGAGCCAGAGCGACCCGATCCAACCACCGACGAAGTGCACGCCGACCACGTCGAGCGAGTCGTCGTAGCCGAGCTTGTACTTGAGGCTGACGGCGAGCGCGCAGACCGCACCGGCGACGATGCCGAGCAGGACCGCCGCCCAGGGGGCGATGAAACCACAGGCCGGGGTAATGGCCACCAGGCCGGCGACTGCGCCGGACGAGGCACCGACCATCGTCGGCTTCCGGGTCTTGACCCACTCGACTGCGATCCAGCCGAGCACCGCCGCCGCCGTGGCGAGCTGGGTGTTGATGAAGGCGAGGCCGGCGACCGAGTCGACGGTCAGCTCCGAGCCTGCGTTGAACCCGAACCAGCCGAACCACAGCAGACCAGCACCGAGCGCTACCAGCGGGATGTTGTGCGGCTTCATGCCCTCACGTGGCCAACCGAGCCGCTTACCGAGGACCAGGACCACGGCCAGGGCCGCCGCACCGGCGTTGATGTGCACTGCGGTGCCACCGGCGAAGTCCAGTGCGTGGATGTCACCGCCGATGATGCCGCCGCCCCACACCCAGTGGGCGACCGGGAAGTAGACCAGGGTGGCCCAGCCGAAGGCGAACAGCAGCCAGCCGGCGAACTTTGCCCGGTCGGCGATGGCACCGCTGATCAGCGCGACGGTGATCACCGCGAAGACCATCTGGAAGGCCATGAACACGTAGAGCGGGACGCCGATGCCGCTGGGGTTCTCCGCCGTGGCACCCCACAGGTCGGTTTCGGCGAGGAACGTCTTGGTGCCGAGGTACGCGCCCGGGTCGCCCCAGAAGCCGTTCACGTCGGTCCCGAAGGCGACGCTGAATCCGTAGAACCACCACAGAATAGAGATGAGCCCGATAGCCGAGAAGCTCATCATCATCATGTTGAGTACGCCCTTGGCCCGGTTGAGGCCGCCGTAGAACAGCGCCAGTCCGGGGGTCATGAGCAGCACGAGCGCGGTCGAAACCAGCAGCCACGTGGTATTGGCGCCGTCGATCGTCGGTGCTTCAGGCACGCTGGCCTCCTAAAGGGTGAAGTCCTCCTTCGCGGCTTTCCGGGGCAGCGTCGCCCGTAGGCCGGTTGCGCGGAAGCTTCGCGGCCGGCTGTTTCACTTTGGGTCCCGTGCGGGTTTCCGTTTCGTGACGGGTTGTTTCGGACGTGTCACGAACTCCGCACAGTCATCGGCATGGACGATTGTGGATCGACCGGACGGCGATCGTCGATGACTGACCGGTCAACGGCATCGACCGGTGCGCTTGACGGACCCGGCCGAGCATCGCCCGACCGGCGCTCAGCGGAGGGCGTTCTCCAGGGTGTGCCGCTCGTAGTCGAGCAGCCGCAGATCGCGCATCGGCCGACGCAGGTGGCCCTTGTGCACGATCCGGACGAACGCCGGCTCGCCGGCGGCGGCCATCCGCCGGATCCCCTCGACGTGGTCCACGATCCGTTTACGGATGGTCCGGATCAGCCGGTGCCGGTCCCGGGGGATCAGCCCGTACGCGTCGGCGAAGAGCCGGAGGCGGCGCGGCCGGTCCGGGTGCTTCCAGCCCAGCGTGATCGAGTCCCGGTCCGCGAAGATCGGCACCCAGGTCCAGGCCGCGTACGCCACGTCGTAGATCCGCGCTCCGGGCGAGGCGAGGTCGAAGTCGATCAGCCCGAGGGTGCCGTCCGGACGCCAGATCACGTTGTGCGGCGCGGCGTCGTGGTGGCAGATCACCTCGGTGTCCGGCGGTGGGGGCCCGAACGAGCGCCAGACCGCCGCCTGCGGAGGAGTGAAGCCGTACTGTGCGTCGTGGAACATCCGCAGCATGGTGGCGACGGTGACCAGGGCCTCGTCGGTCACCCAGTGCGGGGCGAGCGGATATTCTCCGCACTCCCCCTCCAGGTACGACAGCACCTCACGGTTGCGCTCGTCCATCCCGAGCGCCCGGGGGGCGCCGGTGAACCCCACGTACTCCAGGTGGCGCAGCAGCGCGTGCACGGACGGGGTCCACGGCCCAGCGTTGCGCCGGACCGTGTCACCCACGCGGACAACTGTGCTCACGTTGCCGCCGTGCAGCGGGATCTCCTGCGAAGTCACGTACGGTCTCCCGAGGCGCTGCGAAGGATGGCCAGGGTCACGCCAGCCCGCGTACGCGCGATCGTCAGTGGTCACCCGAGACTACGCGTCCCGGCCGGTGGCCTCGGTCCCCAGCAACGCGTCGACGAACTGCGCCGGGTCGAACGGAGCCAGGTCGTCCTTGCCTTCGCCGAGGCCGACCAGCTTCACGGGGATGCCGAGCTTGCGCTGCACGGCGATCACGATGCCGCCCTTGGCGGTGCCGTCGAGCTTGGTCAGCACCACCCCGGTCACGTTGACCACCTCGGTGAAGACCCGCGCCTGCTCCAGGCCGTTCTGCCCGGTGGTGGCGTCCAGGATGAGCAGTGTCTCGTCGATCGGGCCCTGCTTCTCCACCACGCGCTTGACCTTGCCCAGCTCGTCCATCAGGCCGACCTTGTTCTGCAGGCGGCCGGCGGTGTCGATGAGCACTGTGTCCACGCCGGTGTCGATGCCGCGCTTGACGGCGTCGAACGCGACGCTGGCCGGGTCGGCGGCCTCGGGCCCTCGCACTGTCTCCGCTCCGACGCGCGAGCCCCAGGTCTCCAGTTGGTCGGCCGCGGCGGCCCGGAAGGTGTCCGCCGCGCCGAGCAGCACGCTGCGACCGTCGGCCACCAGCACCCGGGCGATCTTGCCGCAGGTGGTGGTCTTGCCGGCGCCGTTGACGCCGACGACAAGAACCACCGCCGGCACGCCGTCCTTGGGGGCGGTCCGCAACGAGCGGTCCAGGCTGGGGTCGAGCGCGTTGACCAGCTCGGCGGCGAGTAGTGCCCGCAGCTCGGAGGCCGAGCGGGTGCCGAGCACCCGGGTGCGCTCGCGGAGCCGGTCGACGATGTCGCGGGTGGCGTCGACCCCGACGTCGGCGGTGATCAGGCTGTCCTCGATCTCCTCCCAGACGTCCTCGTCGAGGTGGTCACGGGCGAGCAGACCAAGCAGGCTCTTGCCGAACACGTTCTGTGAGCGGGATAGCCGCGACCGGAGCCGGACCAGCCGACCGGCGGTCGGCTCGGGGACCTCGACCTGCGGTTCGAGCACCGGCGGCGGCTCGACCAGGACGCCGGTGGACAGATCGGACTCCGGTGCCTCGACCGGCGGGCCGGCGAGATCCTCCTCAGCCCTGGTGTCGACCTCCGTGCGTGGCAGCGGAGGCTCGGGCCGCCGCCGCAATCGCGGCACGACCAGCCCGACTGTGCCGGCGATCAGCACACCGAGCAGGACCAGAGCGAGGACGAGATATTCGGCCATGCCGGAATCCTGTCAGATGCCGGCGGCGGCGTCCCAGCCACCGCACCCCGAGCCGTGCCCGGAGTCTCAGCCACCGCACTCCGAGCGGTGCCCGGAGTCTCAGCCACCGCACTCCGAGCGGTGCCCGGAGTCTCAGCCACCACACCCGGCCGGTGCCGGAGACCGGCGGTAGGCTCGGCCGCATGCCCGCCGCACACCTCCTCATCGGCCCACTCCTGCGGCGAGTGGTGGACACCCGGGCGACGATCTGGGTGGAGACGGCGGCGCCCGCCGTGGTCACCGTCCGCACCGCCAGCGGCGCCACCGGCACCGCGCCCACCTTCTCGGCGTACGACCACCACTACGCCCTCGTGGTGGTGGAAGGCCTTGCGCCGGACAGCGAGACCACCTACGAGGTACTGGTCGACGACGAGATCGTCTGGCCGGTACCGAGCAGCGGGTTCCCGCCGAGCGTGATCCGCACCCGGGCCGCCGACGACCGGGACCAGCCGGTCAATCTGATCTTCGGCTCGTGTCGCGAGACCACCCAGCACGCCACCACCCGCAAGCTGCCGCCGGACGCGTTGGACGCGTACGCCCGGCGGTTGATGGCCGACCCGGAGTCGAACCCGCTGCCCGACCTGCTGGTGCTGCTCGGTGACCAGGTCTACGCCGACGTCACCTCGCCGACCGTGCGCCGGCTGCTGCGTCGACGGCGGCGGCGGCCGAAGGGCGCTCCGGCCGACCAGGTGGTGAGCTTCGACGAGTACACCAAGCTCTACCTGGAGTCCTGGCGTGATCCGGAGATCCGCTGGCTGCTCTCCACGGTGCCCAGCGTGATGATCTTCGACGATCACGAGATCATCGACGACTGGAACACCTCGGCGGCGTGGCGAGCCGAGGTGCGCGAACAGCCGTGGTGGCAGGAGCGGATCGGCAGTGGGCTCGCCTCCTACTGGGTCTACCAGCACCTGGGCAACCTCTCCCCCGACGAGATCGTCGCCGATCCGGTCTTCGCGAAGGTCGCCGCCGCCGAGGACGCCACAAGCGTGCTGCGCGAGTTCGGCCACCGGGTCGACCAGGAGTCCGACCTGGCGCACGACACCGAGCGCTGGCGCGCGGTGCAGTACCAGTGGAGCTACGCACTGGATCTGGGCCGGACCCGGCTGGTCATGCTGGACAACAGGTGCAGCCGGGTGCTCGAGCCCAACAGCCGGGCGATGCTGCCGCCTGGCGAGTGGGCCTGGTTCCTCGACCAGGCGCACGGGGTCTACGACCACCTGGTGGTGGGCGCCTCGCTGCCCTGGCTGCTGCCGCAGGGCATCCACCACATCGAGGCGTGGAACGAGAAACTGGCGGACTCACGCCGACCGTGGGTGGCGCGCGGGGCGGAGAAGCTGCGCCGCGCCCTGGACCTGGAGCACTGGGCGGCGTTCCGGCGCTCCTTCGAAGCGCTCGCCGAGACGTTCGCCCGCATCGGCACCGGCACGCCACGGCAGTCCGGCGCGCGCATCGGGGCCGGCCCGGCGTACGCCCCACCGGCGTCGATCAGCGTGCTCTCCGGTGACGTGCACCACTCGTACGTGGCGCGGGCCCGGTTCGGGGACCCTGCGGTGGTCACTCCGGTGCACCAGCTCACCTGCTCGCCGATCCACAACCAGGTGCCGGCGGGTATCCGTCCGCTGATGCGGCTCGGCTGGTCGCCCGGCCCGGCCGGGGCCACCCGGGCGCTGGCCCGTTCGGCGGGCGTACGCCGGCCGGGGGTGCGCTGGCGCAAGCTGGCCGGCCCGTACTTCGGTAACGCGGTCGCCACCCTGACCCACAGCGGGCGCGGGGCCGACGTGGTCATCGAGGGCACCACCAAGGACGGGCACCTACGCCCGGTGATGCGGCGTCGACTCTCCGGCGACGGCGAGCCGGCCGCGCCGTAGTCTCTACGCCGTGGACGAGCACCTGCCGGAGCCGATCCGGGCGGTTGAGCACGAGTTGACCGCTCTGCTGCGCCGTGGCCGGGCGGTCTCCTGGGAGATCGCCCGGGAGGTACACCCGAACCTGGAGCCGAACACCTACGGGTTGCTGCTCTGGTTGCGGCGTAGCGGGTCGATCCGGTTGACCGAGTTGGCGGCCCGGCTGGGCGTGGGCAAGGGGACGCTGAGCCGGCAGATCAACGCCCTGGAAGTCCTCGGCCTGGTGCACCGCGACCCCGATCCGAGTGACCGTCGGGCCGCGCAGATCAGCCTCACCGACGAGGGGCAGCGTCGGTTCGACGTGGCCCGCGCGGCCCGGCTGGGTGAGTTCCTGCGCGCTCTGGACGGCTGGCCGGAACGGGACGTCGAGGAGTTCGCCCGGCTGCTCGGCCGGTTCAACGACTCCTGGCAGTAGCCGCCCCGTGCCAGAAACTCCTGGCAGCAGCCCGCCCAGCACCGGGGAATAGGGCACCGGTCCGACAAGTTGTTGCTTCAGGCAACCAAGGCATACGGTTGCCTCAGGCAACTCACAGGCGGCCCGTGCGTACCAGCCCCGCCGTTCCACATCGACTCCGCTCGGAGGCAACAAACGATGAGCCAGGCGACAGCGCCTCCCCAGGCGACCGCCGTGACCATGACCCACCGGCAGATCCTGGAAGCACTCTCCGGCCTGCTGCTGGGTCTGTTCGTCGCGATCCTCTCCTCCACGGTCATCTCGAACGCGCTGCCGCGGATCATCACCGAACTGCACGGCGGCCAGTCCGCGTACACCTGGGTGGTGACCTCGGCCCTGCTCGCGACCACCGCGACCACCCCCATCTGGGGCAAGATGGCCGATCTGACCAGCAAGAAGACCCTGGTCCAGCTCGCCCTGGGGATCTACGTGCTGGGCTCGGTGCTGGCCGGCCTCGCCCAGGGCACCGGTGAGCTGATCGCCTGCCGGGTGCTCCAGGGCGTCGGCGCCGGCGGCCTCACCGCGCTGGCCCAGGTGATCATGGCCACGATGATCGCGCCCCGCGAGCGCGGCCGCTACAGCGGCTACCTCGGCGCCGTGATGGCCGTCGGCACCATCGGCGGCCCGCTGATCGGCGGCGTGATCGTGGACACCTCCTGGCTCGGCTGGCGCTGGTGCTTCTACGTCGGCGTGCCGTTCGCCATCCTCGCGCTGATCGTGCTCCAGAAGACCCTGCACCTGCCGGTGGTCAAGCGAAAGGCCGAGATCGACTGGTGGGGCGCCACACTGATCACCGCGGCCGTCTCGGTGCTGCTGATCTGGGTCTCGCTCGCCGGCGACCAGTTCGCCTGGGCCTCCTGGCAGACCGCCGTCATGGTCGTCGGCGCGCTGGTCCTCGGCGCGCTGGCCATCCGGGTCGAGACCCGGGCCGCCGAGCCGATGATCCCGCCACGGCTGTTCCGCAACCGCACCATCACCCTCGCCGTCGTCGCCAGCATCGCGGTCGGCGTGGGCATGTTCGGCGCGTCGATCTTCCTGGGCCAGTACTTCCAGATCAGCCGCGGTCAGAGCCCGACCATGTCCGGCCTGATGACCCTGCCGATGATCCTCGGCCTGCTGGTCGCCTCCACTGTCATCGGGCGGGTCATCAGCAAGACCGGCCGCTGGAAGCGGTACCTGGTGATCGGCTCGGCGCTGCTCACCATCGGCTTCGCGCTGATGGGCACCCTTCGCGCCGACACCAGCTTCACACTGCTCAGCGTCTACATGCTGCTGATCGGCGTCGGCCTGGGTATGACGATGCAGAACCTGGTCCTCGCCGTGCAGAACACCGTCGGCCCGCACGAACTCGGCGCGGCCAGCTCGGTGGTGGCGTTCTTCCGCAGCCTGGGTGGCGCGATCGGCGTGTCCGCCCTCGGCGCGGTACTCGCCCACAAGGTCAAGGACTACACCGCCGACGGGCTGGCCCAGCTCGGCATCCCCGCCTCCAGCTCCGGCAGCGGCGGCGCCCTGCCCGACGTGCACACCCTGCCCGGCCCGCTGCGGGCGGTGGTGGAGAGCGCGTACGGCCACGGTGCCGGTGACATCTTCCTGGCCGCCGCCCCGTTCGCGCTGATCGCGCTGATCGCGGTGGCCTTCATCAAGGAGGTGCCGCTGCGCCAGCACAACGGCAACCCGGTTTCCGACGAGGTCGAGCGGGAATCGACAGTCGCCGCCGGCGCTGGCGCACCAGTGATCCGTACCGGCGAGCAGAGGTGAGGTAGAGGCATGGGCGTGGGAGCACCGGACCGCGAGGAGTACGGCCCCCGCACCCGACCGCTGCCCTTCGAGCGCGGCACGGACGGGCCTCGGGTGATCATGGTGGGCGTCGACGGCACCCGCACCTCCGAGCGGGCCGGTGCCTACGCGGCCGGCCTGGCCCGCCGGCAGGGCGCCGCCCTGGTGGTGGTATTCGTCAGCGCGGCGAGCGGGTTCACCGCCCTGGTGCCCGGCATGGACGCCGGCGCGGTCCAGCGCTCCCAGGACGAGGTGGCCGACGAGCTGCGCCGCGAGTGCCGCCGTGGGGCCGAGCAGTGGGGCATTCCGGTGACCTTCCTGGCTCGGCGCGGCGACGCGTACGGCGAGCTGTGCGCGGCGGCCGACGAGTTCCAGGCCGACATGGTGGTGGTCGGTGCCTCCGAGCAGGCCGGACACCGGCTGGTCGGCTCGGTCGCCACCCGGCTGGTCCGCGCCGGCCGCTGGCCGGTCGTCGTGGTGCCCTGATAACCCGTCGCGGCATGTCCGACGTGCCGGGCAGGATGCGCGGCATGACCTGGATCGCGCCGGAGATCACCCGGACCCCCGAACCGTACGTCGGCGACGAGCGCACGATGCTCGACGGCTGGCTCGACTACCACCGACAGACACTGCTGCTCAAGTGCGCCGGCCTGACCGAGGAGCAGTTGCGGACGCCGAGCGTGGAACCGTCCGGGCTGACCCTGCTCGGCCTCGTCCGGCACCTGGCCGAGGTGGAGGCCTGGTGGTTCCGGGAGAGCTTCGCCGGTGAGCCTGTCGACTACCCGTACTTCACCCCGGAGAACCCGGACGCCGACCACGACGTCAGCGCCGCCGACGCCGCTGCCGACTTCGCCATCTTCCACCGCGAGGTGGCGCTGGCCCGCGAGGCCGCCGCCGACCACTCCCTCGACGAGACGTTCACCGAGGTCGGCGCGAAGAAGCGCACCTTCAACCTGCGCTGGGTGTACGTGCACATGATCGAGGAGTACGCCCGGCACAACGGCCACGCCGACCTGATCCGGGAACGCATCGACGGCGTCACCGGCGAGTAATGAGCGCTCAGTAGTCCAGGGCCGCCCGCAGGTAGCGCAGGTCGGCGTGGCCGCCCCAGCGGTGCGCCGACAGCCCGGCGGACCGGGCACCCCGCACGGCCCAGTCCTCGTCGTCGACGCAGAGGACCCGGGCCGGCGGGGTGGCCAGGGCCACGCAGGCGGCCTTGAAGTATTCCGGGGCGGGCTTGTGCACGCCGATCACCGAGGAGTTGACCACCACGTCCAGCTCGCCGACCAGGCCGAGTGCGGCCAGATCGGCGTCGAGCAGATCGGTGGCGTTGGTGCCCAGCCCGACCCGGACGCCCGCCGCGCGGACCTCCCGGACGAACGCCAGCACCTCCTGGTCGACCTCTCCCCGGTAGCTCTGCCACTGTTCCACAGCGGCGCGGGCCCGTTCCGGGCTGCCCACCGATTCGGCAAGGGCGTCCGCCACGCTGTTCATCCAGTCGGCGTGGTTGACCTGGCCGGTGAGCACCGGCTGGAGCCGCCCCCACTGCATGGCGATCTCACCGAGCACCCCCTCGGAGAGGCCGTACTCCCGCTCGACAACGGCGGCCACCGCCGGGTCCCACCGGCGCAGTACGCCGTCGAAGTCCAGCAGGAGCGCCGTCGCGCGTTCCCGAGCCACTACCCGTTCTCCTCGCCGCGGCCGTGCCGCTGGTCGTCCTCGTCGGCCCGGTTGAGCCGTTGGCTGATCACCTGAGTGACCCCACTGCGCATGGTCACGCCATAGAGCGCGTCGGCGATCTCCATCGTCCGCTTCTGGTGCGTGATGACGATCAGCTGACTCTTCTCGCGCAACTGTGCCAGCAACAGGATCAGCCGGCCCAGGTTGACGTCGTCCAGGGCCGCTTCCACCTCGTCCATGATGTAGAACGGGCTGGGCCGGGCGCGGAAGATCGCCACCAACATGGCCACCGCGGTCAGCGACCGCTCGCCACCGGAGAGCAGCGACAGCCGCTTGATCTTCTTGCCCGGCGGTCGGGCCTCGACCTCGACGCCGGTGGTGAGCAGGTCATCCGGTTCGGTGAGGATCAGCCGTCCCTCGCCACCGGGGAAGAGCACTGTGAACACCTGCTCGAACTCCCGGGCGGTGTCCTCGAAGGCGCTGGCGAAGACCTCCAGGATCCGCTCGTCCACGTCCTTGACCACTGTGAGCAGGTCCCGACGGGTGGCCTTGAGGTCCTCCAACTGCTCGGAGAGGAACTTGAAACGCTCCTCCAGCGCGGCGAACTCCTCCAGCGCGAGTGGATTGACCTTGCCGAGCAGGGCGAGTTCGCGTTCCGCCTTCGCGGCCCGCTTCTCCTGCACCGGCCGCTCGTAGCGCACCGGCTCGGGCACCGGCAGACCGTCACGTTCGGCCGCCGCGACGTCCACCTGGGTCGGCGGAACGGGCTGAGTCGGACCGTATTCGGCGACCAGCGTCTCCACGTCCAGCCCGAAGTCCTCGGCGGCCTTCGCCTCCAACTGCTCGATGCGCAGCCGCTGCTCCGCCCGGGCCACCTCGTCGCGGTGCACCTGGCTGGTCAGCCGCTCCAACTCCGCGCCGAGCCGCTTGGCGGCACCGCGTACCTCCTGAAGCTCTGCCTCCCGCGCGGCGCGCTCCAGGGCGACCGCGTCGCGGTGCTCCTCGGCGGTCGCGATCGAGGTGGTCAGCCGGGTCAACGCCTCTCGGGCGCCAGCGGCGACGGACCGGGCGATGCCCGCGCCTCGGGCGCGGGCGGCCCGCCGGGCCGCCGCGCGTTCCCGGGCGGCCCGCTCCGCTGTGGCCTGCCGCGTGAGCGAGTCGGCCCGACCGGCGATCGAGGAGACCCGCTCCTCGGCGGTACGCACGGCGAGCCGGACCTCCATCTCGTTCTGCCGGGCCTGCGGCACCATGGCCGCCAGTTGATCCCGGTCCTCGCTGGAGGGCTCGGCGTCGACCGGGGTCTCCTCGGCCAGCCGTAGCCGCTCCTCCAGCTCGGCGAGCGCGGTGAGGTCCCGTTGCCGGGCGGCCTCGGCGCGCGACCGGGAGTCGCCGAGCCGGTCGGTCTCAGCCTTCGCGGAGCGGGCCGCAGCGCCCAGCTCGGCCAGCCGGCGAGCGGCGGCGTTGCGGTGGCTCTCCGCCTCGCGCTTCTCGGCGGCTGCGTGTTGCACGGCCTCCTTGGCGGCCGTCACCTCGGCGCGCGCCTCGACCAACTGATCGCGCAGCTCCAGGCCAGCGCGTTCGGCGGTGACCCGGTTGGCGCGGGCCTCCTCGACGGCGGCCTGCACCTCGATGTAGCTGGGGGCCTTGGCCGACCCGCCCGCCGCCGCGTACGCCCCGACCACGTCACCGTCGGGCGTGACCGCCCGCAGCTCGGGGTTGCTGGCGACCAGCTCGGCGGCGGCAGCGAGATCGTCGACGAGCGCCACGTCCCGCAGGGCCCTGTGCACCGCCGGACGCAGCTCGGCGCTGCACTCCACCAGGTCGGGCGCCCACCGGGCGTCGTCCGGCAGCTTCGGGCGTAACGCGTCGGCGGAGCCGGTCATACCGGGCCCCGCCGGGCTGCCGACCAGCAGGCCGGCCCGGCCGGCGTCGGAGATCTTCAACAGCCGCATCGCCTCGACGGCCTCGTCCACCCCGCTGACGGCGACCGCGTCGGCGAGGCCGCCGAGCGCGGCGGCCAGCGCGGCCTCGTGACCCGGCGCGACGGTGAGCAACCCGGCGAGGCTGCCGAGCAGGCCGGGCACGTCCCCGGCGCGGGCGAGCAGCGCCCCCGCGCCGTCCTTGCGCCGCAGCCCCAGGGCGAGGGCCTCCTCGCGGGCCTTCCAGGTGGCGGCGTCCTTCTCCGCGGCCCGCTCGGCGTCGGACAGCGATCGGACGGTGGCCTGGGCCCGTTCCTGCACGGTGACCGCCTCGGCGTGCCGGGCGTCCAGGTCAGCGTTGTCCCGGTCGGCCTCGGTGGACTGGGCGGCGACCGCGTCCAGGTCGGCCTGCGCCTGCTCGGCGCGGCCCAGCGCGTCGGCGTGCGCGATCGCGAGGCGTTCGATCTCCTCGCCGGCGCTTGTGGTCCGGGCCCGGGCGGAGTTGACCTGGCCGGTGAGCCGGGCCATCCCCTCGCGCCGGTCGGCGATGGCCTTGGCCGCGGCGACCAGCTCGCGCTCGGCGGCGGCCAACTGCCGCTCCAACTCCTGGCGGTGCTCGACCGCCTCGGCCAGTCGGATCTGGTCGTCGGTGAGCGCTCCGCGCAGCTCCTCCTCCTGCTCGCGGACGCGTTCCGCCTCAGCCTCCAGCTGGTCCGGGTCGCGGCCGGGCCGCTCGTCGTCGCCGGTGGCACTGAGGTGCCGCAGCCGCTCCCGGGCCAACTGCTCGATCGAGCGGAAGCGTTCCTGGAGGGCGGAGAGCTTGTACCAGGTGTCCTGGGCGGCGGCGAGCAGCGGCGCGTCCTCCGCGAGGGCGGCCTCCAACTCGCCGAGCCGGCCCTGCACCTCGGTGTGCTCACCCTCGATCTGCTCACGCCGCTCGCGCAGCGCGGTCTCGTCGGCGATCTCCCGATCGAGGGTGGTCCGCAGGGTGGCCAGGTCGTCGGCGAGCAGCCGCAGCCGGGCGTCGCGCAGGTTGGCCTGGATGGCGGCGGCGCGCCGGGCCACCTCGGCCTGCCGGCCCAACGGCTTGAGCTGACGACGCAGCTCGGCAGTGAGGTCGGTCAGGCGATTGAGATTCACCTGCATCGCGTCGAGCTTGCGCAGCGCCTTTTCCTTGCGCTTGCGGTGCTTGAGGACGCCGGCCGCCTCCTCGATGAACGCCCGGCGGTCCTCCGGCTTGGCGTGCAACATGCCGTCGAGGCGGCCCTGCCCGACGATGATGTGCATCTCCCGGCCGATGCCGGAGTCGGAGAGCAGCTCCTGGATGTCGAGCAGCCGGCACGAGTTGCCGTTGATCTCGTACTCGCTCTCGCCGGAACGGAACATCCGGCGGGTGATGGAGACCTCGGTGTACTCGATCGGCAGCGCGCCGTCGGTGTTGTCGATGGTGAGGGTGACCTCGGCGCGACCCAGCGGCGCCCGGCCGGCGGTGCCGGCGAAGATGACGTCCTCCATCTTGCCGCCACGGAGGGCCTTGGCGCCCTGCTCGCCGAGGACCCAGGCGATGGCGTCGACGACGTTGGACTTGCCCGAGCCGTTCGGGCCCACCACACAGGTGATCCCGGGCTCCAGCTTCAACGTCGTCGCGGAGGCGAAGGACTTGAACCCCTTCACCGTCAGGCTCTTGAGATACACCTACTCGATCCTCGTCCGGTGGCCGCCGTACCGTCGCCGGCTGCGGGGACCTGGGTGAACCCGCAGACTAACCCGGCGGTGGGAGCGGCCTGGCACGCGACCCGCCCCGCGTCGCGTCGACAGTGGGTGCGCTGTTGTTCGCCGGGCTGCGAGAAAGGCAAGGCCCTTTCATGATCGCTTATTCGTCGGCATGCCTTTCCGGAAACTGTGAGCGCGGTTACCGGGTACGCCTCGCTACAAGATCATGAATCGTCGGCGCCGAAAGATGCCGGACAGTGTTGCGCGCCGGCACAGAAGGTGTCGGCGCGCATTTTTGCGGTGGTGCGATTCAGTTTTCTTTGAGCGTGAAGATCAGGTCAGTGCCGGCTCGGCCAGACGGAGAAGATCGTCCGCCTCCGCCGCAGCCGCCGCGAGCCGATCATTGTCGGCACGCAGACGCGTGATCTCGAACTCCAGGGCCTGGACCCTGGCACGCAGTCGGGTGACCTCGTCGAGCAGACGCCGGTCGGGCGCTGCACCTACGTGGCCGTAGAGGGCCTTCGCCATGCTGACTCCTTGATATGCGCTGCCGGAAAGGCCGGCCAACGCGCGCCCATTTGTACGCGGCTGTCATTCCAGGCTGTATCTGGGCATGACCGGGCGCGACTGGCGACACCTATATATTGAGCCGCAAACCCCTCCTTCGTCAAGTTCTCGCAGGCCGTAGATCATCTCCACGTCGACCTGTCCACTTGTCGGGGGGCTGCCGCAAGGCACGGACACTCTCTGTCCGGACGCCTTTACTGTACGCCCGGATTCACGGAAGTCCGCACCCTGGCGTCCGACTTCCCCTTAACTCTTTCTTAGCCACGTTGCCGCAGGTCGTAGGCGCGCCGTAGCGTCACCCCGGCCCGCAACCGACCCCTGGAGGCATAGGCGTGTACGGCTGGACCGATCCGATGGACCCGAATGGCGCCCCCCGGCGCGCCGGAGGGCCGACCGACGAGCCGGCCTGGCTGCACGACCGCCCGGAGCCCCGCTCGGCCTACCTCTTCGGCGACGAGCCCGGTCAGCCGGGCGACGAATGGCACCGGGAGCAGCCCACCGACGGCCGGCAGCCGGACCCGGCGATCCCCGCCGAGGCGGCCGACGCCCACACCGCCGCCTGGGGGGCCTACCAGCCGGAGGGCGAGACCGGCGACTGGGGCGACAGCCGCCCGACCCAGGACACCACAGGCGGACGGCGTTCCGAGGCGCCCGGCGGCTGGCACACCGACACCGACCCGGAGACCACCGACGGCTGGCGCGGCGCCGCCGAGACCGACCGGCCCAGCGAGGGACGTCACCGCTCCCCACGCCGCTGGCGCCGGCCGCTGATGATCGGGGGCGCCGCCGCGGCCGCCACCCTCGTCGTGAGCTTCGGCGTCGGCGCGCTCACCCTGCCCGGCGGTGACGACGGGGCCGCCCAGCCGACGGCCGTCGACGACTCCTTCGCCACGTCGGCCGCGCCGACCGACGAGCCGGCGCTGGACGCCCTCGCCGCGCCCTCCCCGTCAACCATCCCCAGCCCGGCGTCTCCGAGCCCGTCGCCGAGCAAGGTCGTCAAGCCCACGCCGGCGACGTCGCGGAGCACCGCCGCGTCACGCCGCAGCGTCGAGCGCAGCAGCGCGCCCAGCAGGACCGGCGGCTCCACCGGATCCAGCGGCTCCAGCGGCTCCGTCAGCGCTCAGGCCCGCGAGGTGGTGGACCTCGTCAACACCGAGCGGGCCAAGGCCGGCTGCAAGGCGCTGAGCATCGACGACAAGCTGATGACGGCCGCCCAGCGGCACAGTCAGGACCAGGCCGACAACCAGAACATGTCGCACACCGGCAGCGACGGCAGCAACGCCGGCACCCGACTGGACCGGGTCGGCTACACCTGGCGCACGTACGGCGAGAACGTGGCCTGGAACCAGAAGACCCCGGCAGCGGTGATGGACGCCTGGATGAACAGCTCCGGCCACCGGGCCAACATCCTGAACTGCGCGTTCACCGAGATCGGCGTCGGCATCGCCAGCAGCAACGGACCGTACTGGACGCAGGTCTTCGCGGCGCCGCGCTGACCGCGCGTCGTTCCCGCCCCCGCGCTCGTTGACCCGGTGAGGTACGTCCGGCCGGAGCGTGGGGGCCGCGTACCGGTGCGGGCGGCGACCGGCCGCCCGGGACCCGGGAGCTGCCGATGCGGATCCGGCCGCGGCGACACGTCGCCGTACGCCCAGTGCGCCGCGTCCTGTCCGCCAGCCTGGCTCTCGTGCTGGTGGTGCCGGCGTACGGGTGTCGGCCCGCGCTGACCCCGCCCGGCGCGCCCACCGCGTGGCCGGCGGCGCAGGCCCGCCACTGGCAGTGGCAGTGGCAGCTCAGCGGCCCGCTCGACCCGGCGGTGGACGCGCACGTCTTCCTGCTCGACCCGGTGGCCACCACCGCCGCACAGACCGCCGAACTGCGCTCCCGGGACCGCCGGTTGATCTGCCAGGTCAACGTGGGATCGGCCCGCTCCGACGACCCGGACGCCAGCCGGTTTCCGGAGGTCGTCCGAGGGGCGGCCGGGCGTCGACCCGACAGCCGGTGGCTGGACATCCGGAGTTGGGACGCGCTCCGGCCGGTGCTGGCCGACCGGTTCCGGCTCTGCCGGGGCAAGGGCTTCGGCGCGGTGGCGCTCTTCGACGCCGACGGGTACGCGGCGCGCACCGGCTTTCCGCTCGACTTCGACGACCAACTGCTGTTCAACCGCCGGCTGGCCGAACTGGCCCGCTCGCTGAGCCTCTCCCCGGGGCTGGTCAACGACGTGCCGCAACTCGCGGCGCTGGCCCCGGACTTCGACTTCGCTGTCAACGAGGAGTGCGTCCGGCTGGCCCAGTGCGCCAAACTGCTGCCGTTCAGCGACGCCGGCAAGCCGGTCTTCCACGTCGAGTACACCGGCTCGACCGACGACTTCTGTGTCACCACCGTCGGCTACGGCTTCTCGTCGATCCGCAAGGACCGCACGCTGGACGCGTCCCGCGAACCCTGCCCACTCCCCTGACCCACCACACCCTCCCCACCCTCGCCCTGCCCTGCCCTGCCCTGCCCTGCCCTGCCCTGCCCTGCCCTGCCCTGCGATCTTGCACTTTCGGTCGTCGAATTGCCGGGTTAGCCCCCCTTTGTCGCGACAGAATCTGCAAGATCGCCGAGGGCGGGGCGAGGGCAGGGCGGGGCAGGGCGAGGCAGGGCGGGGTGAGGGAGCGGCGATTAGGGGACCGGGACCAGCTCCGGGGCGGGAGCGGGCGGGTTGGTGGGCGCGGGTGCCGGGCGTGGGCGCAGGAAGCGGGGGGCCCACCAGTTGGCGTCGCCGAGCATCGTCATCAACGCCGGCAGCACCACTCCCCTGATGATGGTGGCGTCCAGCAGGATCGCCGCCGCCAGACCGATGCCGAGCTGCTTCATGTCGATGGTGCTCAGCGTGGCGAAGATCGAGAAGACACCGACCATCACGATCGCCGCGCTGGTCACCACCCCGGCCGACGAGGTGATCCCGTACGACACGGCGTCGCGGTTGGGCAGGCCGGACCGGACGCCCTCGCGGATCCGACTGACCACGAAGACGTGGTAGTCCATCGAGAGGCCGAAGAGCACCACGAACAGGAACAGTGGCAGCCACGACACGATCGCGCCCATCGACGTGAAGCCGAGCAGGCCCTGTGCCCACTCGCCCTGGAAGATCAGCACCAGCAGGCCGTACGCGGCACCGGCGGAGAGCAGGTTCAGCGCGATCGAGCTGGCCGCGATCACCACCGACCGGAAGGTGAACGTCATGACCAGGAAGGTCAGCACCAGCACGAAGCCCATGACCAGCGGCAACTTGTCCCGGACGTGCTGGGCGTAGTCCTCGCTGTCGGCAACGCTCCCGCCCACCGCGTACTCGATTCCGGGGATGCCCCGCAGTTCGGCCGGGACCAGGTCCCCGCGCAGCTTCTCCAACGACTGCACCGACCGGTCGTCCCGACTGGCGTACGGGGTGGGGACGTCCAGCACCGAGACCCGCCGGTCGGCCGACACCTCGATCTTCGGGCCGTCCGCCTCGGCCGGGGCGAACAGCGGATCGCCGGCCGCCCGGGTGGAGAGGCCGGTGAGTGCGGCGCGTACCCGGTCGGCCTGGTCGGCGGGCGCCTGAACGGCCACCACGTGATTGGTGCCGGCGCTCGGGAAGGCGGCGGTGAGCCGGTCGTACGCCTGCATCGCCGGAGTCGTGCGGGGCAGGTCCTCCATGCCGGGGAACTTCAGCTTCATGCCGAGCGCCGGCGCGGCCAGCGCGAGCAGCAGTCCGACCGAGATGACAAGCGTCGCCACCGGCGCGCGCAGCGCGGGCCGGAGCACCGCCGGCCACAGCCGGGGCGTGCGGGGCTCGCCGTGCCGGCCGGTACGCGGCGCGGTCAGTCGCCAGAGCAGCGGCACCCGGGGCCGGTCCACCCATCGGCCGAGCCGGGCCAGCAGGGCGGGCAGGACGGTCAGTGAACCGGTCACCGCGACGGCCACCACGAGGATCGAGCCGATGGCGAGGGACGAGAAGACCACGTCGCCGGCGAGCAGCAGCCCGGCCATCGAGATGATCACCGCGAAGCCGGAGACCACCACGGCGTGCCCGGAGGTCTCCGCGGCGATCTCCACCGCGTCCAGACCGGACCGACCCTTGGCGCGTTCCTCCCGCTCCCGACGGATGTAGAACAGCGAGTAGTCGACGCCGACAGCCATGCCGATCAGCAGGATCACCGGTGCCGTGGTGTCGGTGGCCGGCACCAGGTGCGAGGCGAGAGTGGACAGACCCATCGCGGCGGCCACCGAGGAGAGTGCCAGCAGCACCGGCACGCTCGCCGCGATCAACGCCCCGAACGCGATGATCAGGATCGCCAGGGTGACCGGCAGACTGAGCAGCTCGGCGCGCTTGAAGTCCTTACCCAGCGTGTCGTCGAGGGCTTGGCCGATCGACGGCCCGCCGACCTGCTCGACCCGCAGCTCGGGATGCGCGGCCTGCACGGAGGCGGTGGCGTCGCGCAACGGCTGCACCCGATCCGAGGCCGTCTCCGGGTCACCCGACATGGTGATCGGTAGCAGCATCGCCGAGCCGTCCCGCGCGGTGACCGGCTGGCCCACCCCGGCCACCCCGGTGACCGTACGCAGCCGGGCCGCCGCGTCGTCGGCCGCCGACTTCGCCGCTGCCGGGTCCAACGCGCCACCCCGGGAGGTGATGAGGACGTTGTCCACCGCCGGGTCGTCGAAGGCACCGGCGTCCACTATCAGGCTGGCCCGCCCCGCCTCGCCGATCGCCTGGTCACCGCTGGTGGCCTCGTTGAGCCCGGCGGCGCTGCCACCCACGAAGCACACCGCCACGAACACGGCCCACAGTGCGATCGCCCGCCACGGGTGCTCGGCGCTCCACCGCGCCAGCCGCACCGTCACCGGTCTTCTGCCCATCTCGGGTCCCCCTGTCACGTCAACCCCCTGTCAACGGTGCTGACGCTAGGTGCGTGACGAGGCGGTCACATCGGGGATCGACCCGGGCCCACCCTGGAACCAGCGGACCGGGCGCGGGGGTCCGTTCGCCGGGGGTCGAACCCCGATCCGGGCGTACACCGGGGTCCACCCCGGAGCGACCCGCCGCGACCCGCCGGCATCGCCCCGAGCCGGCTCCGGGTCATCCCCGAAGGGAACCCCGGGGCCGTGGCTGACAGTGCGGGCAGCTGTACGAGGACCGGTTCATGAACGCCTCACGGCGGATCGGCGCGCCACACCGCCGGCACGGCTCGCCCTCGCGGCCGTACGCGTTGAGCGCACGGTCGAAGTAGCCACTCTCGCCGTTGACGTTCACGTAGAGAGCGTCGAAGCTGGTGCCGCCCTCGCTGATCGCCTCGGCGAGCACGTCGCGGACGTGGCCGAGGAGACGCTGCGCGGCCGGGCCGGTCAGCGCGTCGGTGGGTCTGCCGCCGTGCAGCTTGGCGCGCCAGAGCGCCTCGTCGGCGTAGATGTTGCCCACCCCGGAGATCAGGGTCTGGTCGAGCAGCGCCCGCTTCACCTCGGTGTGCCGGCGGCGCAGCGCCGCGACGAACGCCTCGTCGGAGAACTCCGGGTCCATCGGGTCGCGGGCGATGTGGGCGATCTCGTCGGGCAACTCGGCGCCGCCCTCGCTCACCGAGAGCCCGCCGAACGTGCGCTGGTCGACGAAACGCAACTCCGGACCGTCGTCGCTGAACCGGAACCGGACCCGAAGGTGGGTCTCGTCAGGCGTCCCGGGTGGCTGGAGCAGTAGCTGACCCGACATGCCGAGGTGCCCGACGATCGCGTCACCGCTGTCCAGTGGCAGCCACAGGTACTTGCCGCGACGGCGGGCGTCCAGCACCGTCCGGCCGGCGAGCACGTCGGCGAAGTGCACGTCGCCGGGAACGTGCCGGCGGACCGCACGCGGATGACGAACCTCGACCGAGGCGATCCGACGGCCGACGACCCACTGGGCCACCCCCTGCCGGACGGTCTCCACCTCGGGCAGCTCAGGCACGCGGCCGACCCGTCTCGTGACCGTCGGCGCCCCCAGCCGGCAACGCCTGCGCGAGGTGGTCGGCCTGCTCGGCCTGAGCCGCCCGCTCGGCGCGCTCCAGCGGCCCGAACGGCTCGTCGGAGTCGGCCGAGTCGTCCCGAGCGATCGGCTGGTCCTGGCGATCGTCGCCGGCCCGAGCACCCTGGCCGTCGTCGCCGGCCCGAGCACCCTGGCCGTCGTCGCCGGCCCGAGCACCCTGGCCGTCGTCGCCGGCCCGACCATCCTTGCCGTCGTCGCCGTTCTGGCCGTTCTGCTCGGCGAGCGTCCGCCAGGCAGCCTCGGCGGCCCGCTGCTCGGCCTCCTTCTTGCTGCGCCCCTCGGCGCCGCCGTACCGGATGCCGGCCACCACCACCCAGGCGGTGAACGTCTTGAGGTGATCCGGGCCGGTGCCCTCGATCCGGTACTCCGGGACGCCGAGACCGAGCGCCGCGGTCAGCTCCTGGAGGCTGGTCTTCCAGTCGAGTGCGGCCCCACGACCGGCCGACTCGGCCATCAGCGGGTCGAAGAGGCGGTGGATGACGATCCCCGTGGTGTCCAGGCCGTACTGGAGGTAGATCGCGCCGAGCAGCGCCTCCAGCGTGTCGGCGAGGATGCTCGCCTTGTCCCGGCCACCGGTCGTCTCCTCACCCTTGCCGAGCAGCAGGTACGCGCCGAGCCCGTCCGGGCCCAGACCGCGGGCCACGTCGGCGAGCGCCCGCATGTTGACCACGCTGGCCCGCAACTTGGCCAACTGCCCCTCGGGCAGATCCGGGTGGTTGTGGAACAGCGCCGTGGTGATCACCACGCCGAGCACCGAGTCGCCGAGGAACTCCAGCCGCTCGTTGGTCGGCAGCCCACCGTTCTCGTACGCGTACGACCTGTGGGTCAACGCGCGCTGGAGCAGCTCGGGTTCCAGGCTCACTCCGAAGGCGGCTTCCAGGTGACCGACGGACGCCCGCCGCCGCTTGTCGTTGCTCATGTGCGTACCTCGGTGTCGGTGGAGCGGTCGGTGTGACCCGTCGCGGCGTCGCTGTCGAGCAACGCGGAGACCAGATCGGTGGCGCGCCGCCGCCACAGGTGGGCGGCGAGAGCTATGCCGGAGGCGACGTCGTCGGCGCGGGCGGACCCGTGACAGACGACCACCGTCCCCGCGACGCCCAGCAGGGCCGCCGCGCGGGGCGCGCCGCCCTGGGCAGGTGGGCCGCCGGCCATCGCGTACGCGCCCTCAATGGCCTTGAGCAGCACGTTACCGGTGAAGCCGTCGGTGACAACCACATCGGCGCGCGCGCCGAGGGCCACGTCGTACCCCTCGACCAGGCCGACGTAGCGCGCCCCGCCGGGCAGCGGTTCGACGGCGAGCAGGGGGTCGGTGGCGCGGCGGACCCGGTCGCCCTTGCCGGCCTCGGTGCCGACCGAGAGCAGCCCGACCCGGGGCGCGGCGATCGAGTGGGCCACCGCCGCGTACGCGGCGCCGAGCACTGCGTGGCGGGCGAGGGTGGCCGGGCGGGGTTCCAGGGAGCCGCCGACGTCGAGCAACACGACAGGCCCCGCCACGGCGGGCAGGGTGGCGGCCAGCGCGGGTTGGCGGATCTCCGGCGAGCGGCCGAGGCCGAGTACGGCAGCGGTGACTGTGGCGCCGGTGGCGCCGGCGGAGACAAGCGCGTCGGCGGTTCCGTCCCGGACGGCGGTGACAGCGGCCCGGACGGTGCTCTCGGAGCGGGCGGCGCTGGGATGGTCGGCCATGCCGACGACATCGCGAACAGGCCGCACCGTGATCCGGGCGCGTTGCGCCGGATCGAGGGCAGCAATCAGCTCGTCGGCGACCTCGGTCGGACCGACGAGAAGCAGATGCAGGTCAGGGTCGGCGCGCATGGCCCGCAGAGCGCCGTCAACCACGACGGCGGGAGCGTCGTCCCCGCCGAGGAGGTCAACGGCGATCCGCGCGGCGCCCGGCTCCACCGGAACGCCGGCCGGATTGGGCCGGCCGGCGTCGGAGGGAGCCGGAGCACCGGGCGAATGCCAGGATGCGCGCGCCGCCCGACCTGGGGTCGGGGGCGTCACTCGGCGTCCAGGTCAGACCTCGAGAACCTGGCGGCCGTTGTAGGTGCCGCAGACGGAGCAGGCGGCGTGCGGCAGCTTCGGGGACTTGCACTGCGGGCACGCAACGGTCGCGACCACTGTCGCCTTCCAGTTCGCCCGGCGGGACCGGGTGTTGCTGCGCGACATCTTGCGCTTCGGGACGGCCACGGTTCTTACTCCTCTGTAACGGTCAGTTGCGACAGGCCCGCCCAACGCGGGTCGATCTGCTGGTGACTGTGGTCGGCCGGCAGATCGTCCCAGTGCGCCCCGCATTCGGGGCACAGTCCTGGGCAGTCCTCCCGGCAGAGCGGGTTGGTCGGCAGCGTGAGCACCAACGCGTCCCGCAGCGCCGGCTCCAGGTCGATCAGATCGCCCTGCATCCGGCCCACCTCGTCCTCGTCGGTCGTGGCGTCCGTGGTGCTGTCCTCGTACGCGTACAGCTCCTGGATCGTCACGCCCATCGAGTCGTTGATCTCGCGCAGGCAACGGCCGCACTCGCCCCGGACGGGACCGGTGATGGTCCCGGAGACGAGCACGCCCTCGGACACCGACTGCAACCTCAGATCGAGGTCGAGGTCCGCGCCCTCCGGCACGCCGATCAACTCCACACCGAGGTCCGCCGGTGCCGGCACGACCCGCTGGACCTCACGCAACGCGCCAGGGCGACGCGGCAGGTCCCTCGTGTCGAGGACCAGCGGCGACCTGGGGTTGAGTGTCGATGGCGAGTGCTTGGGCATAGTTAGACTCCGGCCGGTGAGAGGCCGACAAAAAAGGTTACCTGGGCGACCGCCGGCCCGTCGAACCGGGGGCGACGCCCGCCTGAGAAGTCGGCTGGTGAGGTGCCGCTCAGAAGGGTAGCGGGCGTTCCGCCTCATCCCCAGCGAAGGTGCCGATCTCCCGCAGCGCGTGCATCTTGTCCCGGCCGCGCTCTATCGAGGCGAGCGCCCGGGTGAGGAACTGCTCGAAGTTGGCCAGCGCGGTGTCGACGTAGTCGTCGACCTCCTCACGCAGGCGCTGCGCCTCGGCGCGGGCCTCGCCGATGATCCGGGCACCCTCGTGCTCGGCCGACACGGTGATCTCGTTCACCGAGACCAGGCGGGCGTGTTCTGCCTCACCCTCGCTGATGATCCGGTCGGCCTCGCGCTTGCCGGCTTCCATGATCTTGTCGCGCTCCTCCAGGAGCGCGGCGGCGCGACGCAGGTCGGCGGGGAGATCGGCACGCATCTCATCGAGGGCAGCGATCATCTCACCCCGGTCGACCATGCAGTTGTTGCGCGACATCGGGACGGAGCGCGCCTGCTCCAGGATGGCGATCAGTTCGTCGATGCGATCGAGCGGGTCCACCGGCTACCTCACTCCTGTCGTTCGTCGGCCGACCTCCATGATGCGGGCTACGGCCGTTCCCCGCGCCACCAATCATGTCGTGCCGGCCCCACCGCCGCCCCACTCACCCCAACCCGGCGAGTCGCGACATAGTCACCCCCGGCTCCCACCCCGCCGATCTTGCACTTTCGGTCGCGTCAAACCATGCCGAAAGGGGCGATGCAGGCACCGTAAGTGCAAGATCGCGAGGGCGAGAGGGAGCCAGGTCCGCTCAGCGGCGAGGGCCCAGGCGGGCCTGGAGGGCTTCACGGACCGGGTCGGGGACGTGGGCGGAGATGTCGCCACCCCACTTGGCCACGTCCTTGACCAGGCTCGACGAGAGGAACGAGTAGAGCGGATTGGTAGGCATGAAGAGCGTCTCGACGCCGGCCAGACCGATGTTCATCTGGGCCATCTGCAACTCGTAGTCGAAGTCACTGACCGCCCGCAGGCCCTTGATCAGCACACTGGCCTGCTGGGCCCGGCAGAAGTCCACCAGCAGCCCTCGGAACGACTCGACACGCACGTTGCCGTACGACGAGGTCACCTCGCGGAGCATCTCGATGCGCTCCTCGACGGTGAACAGGCCACTCTTCGACTGATTCACCAGCACACCGACGATCACCTCATCGAAGAGCCGACTGGCCCGCCCGATGATGTCGAGGTGTCCGTTGGTGACCGGGTCGAACGAACCGGGGCACACCGCACGTCTCATGATCGGCGACCGTACCAAAGGGTGGTCTCGCCGTAACGACGACTGCGCTCGGGGGTGATCCCCTCCACCCAGTCGAACTCCCTGGTGCGGCGGGACCGCTCCACCACCACCAACGCGTCGGGCGCCAGCCAGCCGCGATCGACCAGCGCGGCCAACAGCGCGGTGATCTCCTCGTCCGGCACGGCGTACGGCGGGTCGGCGAAGACCACGTCGTACGGCTCACCGTCCGGTCCTGCGGCCAGCACCGTCGCCACCTTGCCGGTGACCAGGCGGGCCGCCGGACCGGCACGGAGGGCCGCCACGTTCTCCCGGATCACCCGGGCCGCCCGCGGGTCGGACTCGACCAGTAACACGTGCCGGGCCCCCCGGGAGAGCGCCTCCAGGCCGACCGCGCCGGAGCCGGCGTACAGGTCGGCGAAGCGGGCGCCGTCGAGATCGACCTCGGCCTGGACGGCACTGAACAGCGCCTCCCGGACCCGATCCGAGGTGGGTCGGGTGCCGGCGCCGGGCGGCGCGGCGATCCGCCGGCCACCGAGCGTCCCGGCCACGATCCGGGTCACCGTTTCCTCCTGCTCATGCCCGCGACGCTACGCGATGCCGGGCGGACCCGGTCAGCACGGCGCGGATCCGAGGAGTGGGCCCGCCGGCGACGACGCGGAGCACCTGAGCAGCACCGACGGCGCGACATCCACCGTGGAGCCACAGCGGGCGGACCGTCCCCAGTGACCGGACCGACACCTTCGGTTTATCAAAGATCACGAATCGACTACATTGCCAGATGGCAATGATCTGAACTCCCCTCATTAACCACCCATCAGTACAGTCTCCCCCTGTCCCCGCTTTCGCTGCGGGAACACCACCGCGTCGCGCGACGCCCCGGTGAGCAGGTGACTCCCCGGTCACGATGTCTCCCGGCCTCCCGCCACGCGATCCGTACCCCCTCACCAGGAGCAGGCGTGAACCCTCCCAAGTCTCCGTTCCGGCGCGTCGCGGCCATCGCCGCGGGCGCGTTGATCGGCATCGCCGGCGTCGGCGTCCTCGCGAGCCCCGCGAGTGCCCACCACCCCGAGCCCTCCGGCACCTACTGCCTGACCTCCGACGGCCAGGTCAAGGTGACCTGGACGGTCGGCAACAGCGAGAACATCGACGCGAAGATCACCAAGCTCGAGTCGACCGTCCCGGCGGCCTTCACCGGCGGCCTGGCACAGGACGCCACTCTCCCGGCGAAGGGCGAGGGTTTCCTCACCGGCACCCAGGCCCACAGCTTCGACCAGAAGCGACCGACGATCGAGCTGACCGTCGAGGCGCGGTGGGTGCGCTCCGACCGGATCGTGACCGAGGAGCGGACCGTGGCCGCCGAGCCGAAGGGCACCTGCGCGGCAGAGGCGACGCCCTCGCCGAGCAGCCCGACGCCGACCGCCACCCCGTCGGCTACCCCCACCCCGACCCCCACTGTCGCCTCTCCGTCGCCGAGCCAGCCTCCGACCCAGAGCCCGACCCCGACTGCCACCCCGGCTCCGGCGGAGCCGGTGGGCGCGGTCGAGTCGACCTGCGACAAGCTCACCTTCACTATCGAGAACCCCGCCGACGGTGAGACCGTCACGCTCACCCTGACCCCGAACAAGGGCGAGGTGAAGACGCTGGTCGTCAAGCCGGGCGAGACCGGTTCCGTCTCCTTCGACGCGTTCGAGGGTCTGGTCGTCACGCCGGCCGCCGAGGGCCTCGACGACACCGCGCCGATCGCCTGGGAGCAGCCGGCCGAGTGCGCCCCGGGTCAGGGTGGCGGCAAGGACGAGCCGGCTCTGCCGCTGACCGGTGCTGCCACCGGCGGCATCATCGCCGGCGCCGTGGTGCTGCTGGCCGCCGGTGCCGCCCTGTTCGTGGTGGCCCGTCGTCGTCGGGTTCGCTTCACCGCCTGAACCAACCCGCTCTGACAGTTGAGGGCGCGTCGACCACCCGGTCGGCGCGCCCTCAACCATGTGATGGCCTGCGCGGTCAGCCCTTTTCCAGGTACTCCGCGCGATCCTCGTCCACCAGTGCGGCCACCGAGGCGGCCAGTGCCGGGCTGCGGGCCAGCTCCGGGTCGTCCTCGATCAGGGTGATCGCCTCGGCGCGGGCGTCGCGGATCAGGTCGGCGTCGCGTCGCAGGGACAGCAACCGCAGGTGCGAGCGGTGCCCGGACTGGGTGGCACCCAGCACGTCGCCCTCGCGGCGTTGCTCCAGGTCGAGTTCGGCGAGCTTGAACCCGTCGCTAGTGGACGCCACCGCGTCCAACCGTTCCCGCGCCGAAGAACCCTCGGCCGCCTCGCTGACCAGCAGGCAGAGCCCGGCGGCGGCACCCCGGCCGACCCGGCCGCGCAACTGGTGCAGCTGGGAGACGCCGAACCGGTCGGCGTCCAGCACGATCATCACTGTGGCGTTCGGTACGTCCACGCCAACCTCGATCACTGTCGTCGCCACCAGCACGTCCAGGTCGCCAGCCGCGAAGGACCGCATCACCGCGTCCTTCTCGTCGGCCGGCAGGCGACCGTGCAGCACACCGATCCGCAGGCCGTGCAGCGGGCCCTCGGCCAGCAGCGGAGCCACCTCGGTCACCGCCAGCGGTGGCCGCCGGCCGTTGTCGTCCTCGGGTGGCGGTTCCTCGTCGCTGGTCGGCCCGTCACCGATTCGCGGGCACACCACGTACGCCTGGTGGCCGGCGGTCACCTCCTCGCGCAGCCGACGCCAGGCCCGGTCCAGGTAGGCCGGCTTCTCGGCGGCCGGCACCACGTGCGAGGTGATCGGCGATCGCCCCCGGGGCAGCTGGGAGAGCGTGGAGACCTCCAGGTCGCCGTAGACGGTCATCGCCACGGTGCGCGGGATCGGGGTGGCCGTCATCACCAGCACGTGCGGCGGTTGGTCGGCCTTGGCCCGCAGGGCGTCGCGCTGCTCCACGCCGAAGCGGTGCTGCTCGTCGACCACCACCAGGCCGAGGTCGGCGAAGTCGACCCCCTCGTACAGCAGGGCGTGGGTGCCGAGCACGATGCCGGCGGCGCCGCTGGCCACCTCGCCGAGCGCCCGGCGGCGGGCCGCCGCGCCCAGCGACCCGGTGACCAGCTCGACCCTGGTGGCGTGCTCGGCGGAGCCCAGCTCACCGGCCCGCCCGAGCGGCCCGAGCAGGTCGAGCATGCCCCGGTGGTGCTGGGCGGCCAGCACCTCGGTGGGCGCCAGCAGCGCGGCCTGCCCGCCCGCGTCGACCACCTGGAGCATCGCCCGTAGCGCCACCACCGTCTTGCCCGAGCCCACCTCGCCCTGCAACAGACGGTGCATGGGGTGCGGGGTGGCCAGGTCCGCCGCGATCTCCACACCGACCTCCCGCTGACCGGCCGTCAGCTCGTACGGGAGTCGGGCGTCGAAGGCTTCCAACAGCCCACCAGGGTGCGCCGGGCGGGGCCGGGCCGGCCAGTCGGCCGCCCGGTGCTTGCGCTGCACCAGGGTCACCTGGACGGCGAAGGCCTCGTCCCACTTGAGGCGCCGCCGCGCATGGTGCAGCGCCTCCTTGCTGGACGGCCGGTGGATCTCGGTCAGCGCGGCGCCCAGCCCGACCAGCTTGCGGCTGGCCCGCACGGCGCTCGGCAGTGGATCGTCCGGCGGGGTGAACGTGTCGAGTACGACGCGCACGCATCGCGCGATCACCCAGGTCGGCACGGCTGCGGCTGCCGGGTAGACCGGGATCAGCGCCCCCGCGAACTCCTCGATGTCGTCGCTGACCGCCGCCTCGCCGTCGCCACCCTCGCCGAGCAGGACGTACTCCGGGCCGTTGAGCTGCCGTTTGCCCCGGAACTCGGTGACCTTGCCGGCGAACAGACCCCACCGGCCCGGGCGCAGCTCGCGCTCGCGCCACGCCTGGTTGCCGAAGAAGGTCAACGTCAGCACCCCGCCGGAGCCGTCGCCGACTGTCACCTCCAGCAGATTGCCCCGCCGCTGACGCATCGGGCGCACCGCTGTGCGCTGCACCTGGGCCAACACGGTGACCTGCTCACCGACGTCCAGTGAGCGGATGTCGGTGTGCTCACCACGCTCGTCGTAGCGACGCGGAAAGTGGTAGACCAGGTCACCCGCGGTGTGCAGGTCGAGGTGCGAGGCCAGCGCCTTGGCTGTCTTGTCCCCGACCAGCTTCTTCAGCGGAGTGTCCACAGTGGCTGGTTCGCTCATTCGATCCCTACCAGGAGCGGATAAAACGGCTGGCCGCCCGGGTACGCGTGCACCTCGACGAACGGCCAGCGCCGTGCGACGTGCGCGCGGACGGCGT
Organism: Micromonospora sp. NPDC048843; assembly: GCF_040649965.1. Taxonomy (NCBI): domain Bacteria; kingdom Bacillati; phylum Actinomycetota; class Actinomycetes; order Micromonosporales; family Micromonosporaceae; genus Micromonospora; species Micromonospora sp. NPDC048843. The sequence continues at coordinate 1,032 of NZ_JBEZGJ010000026.1, read as the reverse complement.
CGGTGAGCCCGGCCGGGGCGTCCACCCCGGCCAGCAGGGTGACCATCTCGCCACCACCGCCGAGCATCCGGTCGACCACCGCGGCGCAGGTGTCGGTGAGGTCGGTGCCGATCAGGTGCACCTCCCCCTCCACCAGCGCCAGCACGTCACCGGGACGGCACGGGCCGGCCACTGTCAGCGCCTCCCGGCTGGCATGGCAGACCTCGGCGTAGCGGCAGGCGCCGGCCGCCTCGGCCATCGCGATGACGTCGTCCTCGAAACGGCGGTCACCGTCGCGGACCGCGAGGGCTGCGAGGGCCTGCACCGGTGAGCGGGTCGGCACCACGCTCACCTTGATGCCGTACCGATGGGCCTCGCGGGCGGCCGCGCTCGCCACCGCCTCGGTGTTGGCATCGTTGGGCAGCACCACCACCCGGGCCGCGCCGGTGCTGCGCACGGCGTCCAGCAACTCACCGGTGGAGGGGTTGCCCGGCACGACTGTGGCGCCCTCCGCGGTGAACAGGTCGGCGATGCCGCCGCCGGTGGCCACCACCACAGCGGCCCGGCCGGCCACCACCGGGCCGGAGGGCGACTCCGACTGGTCGGCGAACCGGGTGACCGAGATGCGGTAGGGGCGGCCGGCGGCAACACCGGCCTCGACCGCCGCGCCCACGTCGTTGACGTGCACGTGCACGTTCCAGGTGCCTTCCGGCTCACGCCCGTCGCCGACGACGAGAAGCGAATCTCCCAGGGCGTCGAGCGCCCGCCGCAAACCGGCGACCGCCTCGGCCGGCGCGTCGAGCAGGAACTGCACCTCGTACGCGTATTCGTCGGAACCGGTCTCGCGGGCGACGGTGGCCGCCGGACGGGCGACGGAGCGCGGCGTCGGCGCGGCCCGGGCCGTGCGCTCCCCCGTCAGCACCTCGACCAGGGCGTCGAGCAGCACGCAGAGCCCTCGGCCACCGGCGTCGACCACGCCGGCGCGGGCCCCCGCGTTCGGGATGAGGAAGACGTGGTCGTCGGCGTACAGGGAGGCGATGATGTCGTCCACCA
>NZ_JBEZGJ010000025.1:0-58544 GCF_040649965.1 Micromonospora sp. NPDC048843 | reverse complement strand
CCGGGCGGATCCGACCGAGATCATCGACCGTCGACGGTCGCGCGGCCTCCGTCACGACGGTGGGTCGACGCTCGGCCGGGCGCGCACGGGCGGCGCCGGGGCCGAAGGGGTACGCGTCAGACGGCGGCGATCAGCAGCGCCGGACGCTCCACGCAGTCGGCGACGTGCCGCAGGAAGCCGCCGGCCACTCCGCCGTCGCAGACCCGGTGGTCGAAGGTGAGGCTGAGCTGGGTCACCTTGCGGACGGCGAGCTGCCCGTCGACCACCCACGGCTTGTCCACGATCCGCCCGACCCCGAGCAGAGCCGCCTCGGGGTGGTTGATGATCGGCGTGGAGCCGTCGACGCCGAACACCCCGTAGTTGTTCAGCGTGAAGGTGCCACCTGTCAGCCGGGCCGGGGGCAGGCTGCCGGCCCGCGCGGCGGCCGTGGTCGCCGCCAGTTCGGCGGCCAGCTCGGCGGTGGTGAGCAGCTGGGCGTCACGCAGCACCGGCACCAGGAGCCCACGGTCGGTCTGCGCGGCGATGCCAAGGTGCACCCCGGCGGACTGGACGATGCGCTGCGCCTCGGTGTCGACCCGGGCGTTGAGCTGCGGGAACCGGCGCAGTCCGCTGAGGCAGATCCGGGCCAGCAGGGCCAGGATGCTCACCGGCGCGTCGGGCGTCGCGGCGTTGATCGCGGCGCGGGTCTCCAACAGCCCGGTGGCGTCCACGTCGACCCAGATGGTCACCTCCGGGATCTCCCGCCGGCTGCGGGAGAGTTTGTCGGCGATCACCTTGCGGACGCCGGTCAGCGGGACGATGACGTCGCCGTCCCCGACCGGGGCCGACCCGACCTGCGGGTCCGGCACGGCGGCGAGCCGGGCGGCGGGCGCGGTCAGCGCGGCCTCCACGTCGGCGCGGCGGATCACGCCCCCGGGCCCGGTGCCCCGCACCGTGTCGAGGTCGACGCTGTTCTCACGGGCCAGCCGACGCACGATCGGCGAGATGACCAGAGCGGCGGTAGGCGGTGCCGGGTCGCCGGACGCGGCAGCCTTGGCGGACGTGGCGCCGGCAGCGGCGCCGGTGCCACCGGTCGGGCCGGCGACGGCCGGTTCGGGGGCCACCGCCAGGCGGGGCCGACGCCGACGGCGGGTGGCGTTGCCGTGGCCGGTGCCGTACCCGATCAGCACGTTGCCGGAGCCGGCGCGCTCCTCCTCGCGGTAGGTGGCGTGCCCGGCGGGCTCGTCGCCCCCGTCCAACGGCGCGATGGTGATCAACGGCTGGCCGACCGGGCGTACCTCACCGGCCGCGCCGTGCAGGGTGACCACCCGCCCGGCGTACGGGCAGGGCACGTCGACAACGGCCTTGGCGGTCTCCACCTCGACCACGCTCTGGTCGACGGTGACCACGTCACCCACGGCGACCCGCCACTCGACGATCTCGGCCTCGCTCAGCCCCTCGCCCAGGTCGGGCAGGAGGAAGACCTGCGTCCGTTCGACGATGGTCATGCCGCCGCCCAACGCGCGTCCGGCTGGTCGTCCCACTGGAGGCGGGCCACCGCGTCGAGCACCCGGTCCACGCCGGGCAGGTGGGTGTGCTCCAGCATCGGCGCCGGGTACGGGATGTCCAGGCCGGCGACCCGCAGCACCGGGGCGTGCAGCGCGTGGAAGCAGCGCTCCTGCACCCGGGCGGCGATCTCCGCGCCGACGCCCGCGAAGCCGGGCGCCTCCTGGATCACCACGCACCGGCCGGTACGCCGGACCGAGGCGGTGATGGTCTCGTCGTCGAACGGCACGATGGTGCGTACGTCGACGACCTCCAGGTCCCACCCCTCCTCGCGGGCGGCCTCGGCGGCCTCCAACGCGACCGGCACCGCCGGCCCGTACGCCACCAGCGTGGCGTCGCGTCCGGGCCGGCGCACGACGGCCCGGCCGAACGGCTCGTTGCGGATCGGCAGGGACGCCTCGGCGCTGGCGAAGTAGAGCTTCTTGGGCTCCATGAAGACCACCGGGTCGGGGTCCTCGATCGCCTCGCGCAGCAGCGAGTACGCGTCGTCGACGGTCGCCGGGGTGACCACCTTCAGCCCGGGGGTGTGCGCGTAGTACGCCTCGGACGAGTCGCAGTGGTGCTCGACTCCGCCGATCCCGCCCGCGTACGGCACGCGGATGACGATCGGCACGCTCAGCGCGCCCCGGGTGCGGTTGCGCAGCTTCGCGACGTGCGAGGCGATCTGCTCGAAGGCCGGGTACGCGAACGCGTCGAACTGCATCTCGACCACCGGGCGCAGGCCGGACATGGCCATGCCGACGGCGAAGCCGACGATGCCGGCCTCGGCGAGGGGGGTGTCGAAGCAGCGGTTCTCGCCGAAGCGGGCCTGGAGGCCGTCGGTGATCCGGAAGACGCCGCCGAGCGCGCCGACGTCCTCACCGAAGACGACGACCCGGTCGTCGGCGGCGAGCGCGTCGGCGAGCGCTGTGTTGAGCGCCTTCGCCATGGTGGTGGCCATCAGGCGTCACCCTCCTCGGCGTGGGCGGCGGCCAGTTCGGCGCGGACCTGCTCACGCTGTTCGATCAGCTGCGGGGTGGGCTCGGCGTAGACGTGGTCGAAGAGGCTCAGCGGGTCGACGGTGGGCTGCTCGTTCATCCGGGTCCGCAGGTCCGCCGCGTACGCCTCGGCCTGCTCGGCGATCTCGGCGACCGCCGCGTCGTCGAGCACGCCGCGGGCGCGCAGGTAGGTCTCCAGCCGGGCGACCGGGTCCCGGTCCCGCCAGGCGTCGACCTCGGCGCCGTCGCGGTAGCGAGTGGCGTCGTCGGCGTTGGTGTGCGGCTCCATCCGGTAGGTGTGCGCCTCGACCAGGAATGGTCCCTTGCCGGCGCGGGCGTGGGCGACCGCACGGGTGAGCACGGCGAGCACCGCGACCGGGTCGTTGCCGTCGACCTGCTCGCTGGGTACGCCGTAGCCGACGCCCTTGTAGGCCAGCGACGGTGCGGCGGTCTGCCGCGACAGCGGGACGCTGATGGCGTACTTGTTGTTCTGCACGAAGAAGACCACCGGCGCCTTGAACACGGCGGCGAAGTTGATCCCCTCGTGGAAGTCACCCTCGCTGGTGGCGCCGTCACCGATGAAGGCCAGCGCCACGGTGTCGCGACCCTGGTACGCCTCACCGTGGGCCAGTCCGGCGGCGTGCACGCACTGGGTGGCGAGGGGGGTGCACTGGGGCGCTGTGTGCACCTCGGTCGGGTCGTAGCCGCAGTGCCAGTCGCCGCGCAGCAGGGTGAGCACCTCGACCGGGTCGATGCCTCGGGCAACCAGCGCCATCGACTCGCGGTACGTGGGGAAGACCCAGTCGGTGTCGCGGACCGCGAGGACCGCGCCGACCTGGCACGCCTCCTGGCCCCGCGAGGAGGGGTAGACGGCGAGCCGGCCCTGCTTGGTCAGTGCGGTCGCCTGGGTGTCGAAGCGGCGGCCGAGCACCATCCGGCGGTACAGCTCGCGCAGCACCTCGGCTGGTGGTTCGGGGTAGTCGGCGCGGGCGGGCAGCGGCGTGCCGTTCTCGGCGAGCAGGCGGACCGGCTCGGCGTCCGGTAGCAACGAGCGCGCCGGGTCGGGCGGGGTGACCGTTCGACGGGCGCGCGGGGATGCCCTGCGGACCGCCTGGGGAGTGGTCGTCACGGCGGAACCTCCTGGGACGTGTGGTGAGCCTATGCTTCCGCTTGTGGATGATTGACTCAAGATCGACACGGAAGGCGGGACGGTTGGCATGCGGAGGGCCCAGCAGTGAGCCAGGAGACCGCCGACGAAGCGAGCCGGGGCGCGGGATCGGGACGATCGGTCCGAGCCCTGGACGAGGTTGATCGGCGGATCCTCGACGAGCTGGTCCGCGACGGTCGGACGTCGGTGCGCACCCTCGCCGAACGGATCCACATCTCCCGCACCAACGCGTACGCGCGGGTGGAGCGCTTGCTCCGCGACGGGGTGATCACCGGGTTCCGGGCCCAGGTGGCGCCCGAGGCTGCCGGGCTGGGCACCTCGGCGTACATCGCCCTGACCATCGAGCAGAACACCTGGCGGGAGGTGTCGGCCGAGCTGGCCCGGGTGCGCTACATCGAGCACGCCGCGCTGCTCGGCGGTGACCACGACGTGCTCGCGCTGGTGCGCGCCCCGGACAACGCCGCGCTGCGCGACGTGGTGCTGGGCCGGGTGCAGGGCATTCCCGGGGTGCTGTCCACCCGCACCTGGCTGGTCTTCGAGGAGTTCGACGGGGCCGGCAGCCCCTGGGCGTGAGCGCCGGGCTCAGCGCTCCGGCGGGGCCTCCAGCCCGTCGCGGTCGGCCAGCTCCAGCAGCGGTTCCAGCGAGTGCCGGTCACCGTCCAGGCCGGCGTGCGGGTCGCCGCGCTCGGCGAACCGGGCCGGCATGCTGAGCACGTCGAAGTCCTCCGGACGGACCTGGTCCAGCTCCGACCAGTCCAGCGGCGCGGAGACCAGCGCGGCCGGTGTCGGCCGGATCGAGTACGCCGAGGTCACCGTGTGGTCCCGGGCCATCTGGTTGTAGTCGACGAAGACCGGACGGTCCCGTTGCTCGCGCCACCAGGTGGTGGTGACCAGGTCCGGCAGCCGGCGCTGCATCTCCCGGCCCAGCGCGAGCACCGCCCGACGGCAGTCACCGAAGCTCCACCGCGGCTCGATCGACAGGTAGACGTGCAGCCCTCGACCGCCGGTGGTCTTCGGGTAGCCGGTCATGCCCAGCTCGGCGAGGAACGCCCGCACCTCGTGCGCCACCGGCACCACCTGCTCGAAGCCGACGCCGGGCATCGGGTCCAGGTCGATGCGCAGCTGGTCGGGGCGCTCCACCTCGGCGGCGGTGACCGGCCACGGGTGGAACCGCAGGGTGCCCAGGTTGGCCGCCCAGATGACCACTGCCAACTCGCTCGGCGCGACCTCGTCGGCGGTACGGCCACTGGGGAAGGTGATGTGCGCCGTCCGCACCCACTCGGGCGCGCCGGCAGGCAGCCGCTTCTGGTAGAACGCGTCGCCCCGGTTGGTCTGCCGGGTGGCGATCGTGGCGCCTTCGAAGACACCGCGCGGCCAGCGTTCGAGCATGGTCGGCCGATCCCGCAGCGCCCGCAGGATGCCGTCACCCACCGCCAGGAAGTAGTGGATCACGTCCAGCTTGGTCAGCCCGCGCTCGGGAAAGTACGGCTTGTCGGGGCTGGAGACGCGAACCAGCCGCTCCCCCACCTGGATCTCCTCCGCCGCCGTGGCCACGCCCCGAGGGTACGACCTGCGCCCACGTCGGACGTCCACCGAGCGGACATCGGCATGGCGGATCACCGGACACGGTTACCGTCGGCGGCGCCCGGGTAGGGGGGCCGCATGGCGGAACTGGCAACCCTCTGGATCGTTCGGCACGGCGAGAGCACCGCGAACGTCGCGGCGACGCACGCCGAGGCGTCGGGCGCGGAACTGATCGACCTCACCCACCGCGACGCCGACGTGCCACTCTCCCCGACCGGCGAGGAGCAGGCTCGGGCGACCGGCCGCTGGCTGGCCGAGCTGCCGGACGCGAGGCGCCCGGATGTGGCGGTGGTGTCGCCGTACCTGCGCGCGGTGCAGACCTCGCGGCTGGCGCTGGTCGGCACCGACATCCCCGTGCACCGCGACGAGCGGCTGCGCGACCGGGAGCTGGGAATCCTCGACGGCCTGACCGGCCACGGGGTGCGGCGGCGATACCCGGACGAGGCCGAGCGCCGGGAGCGGTTGGGCAAGTTCTACTACCGGCCGCCGGGCGGGGAGTCCTGGACGGACGTGGCGTTGCGGCTGCGGACGCTGCTGGGCGACCTGCGCCGCGACCACGAGGGTTGCCGGGTGCTGCTCTTCGGCCACGACGCGCTGGTCTTCCTGCTTCGCTATCTGCTGGAGGGGTTGACCGAGGACGAGTTGATGGCGCTCACCCGGCAGGACGTGATCGCCAACTGTTCGATCACCGAGTGGTCCGCGGACGGCGACGACCGCCTGGCCCTCACCGCCTTCAACGATGTCGCGCACCTGCGTCAGCAGGGCGCCCAGCCGACCAGGGAGGACGAGATCCATGCCGAGCCGGTCTGAGGTGAAGGTGATCACCCCGGCGTTGTTGCGGGACTGGGCGCTGCCGGTGCCGGTCGGCGGAAAGGAGAGCCGGGGCACCGTGCTGGTGGTCGGCGGTTCCCGCTTCACGCCGGGCGCGGTGCTGCTCGCCGGGGTGGCCGCGTTGCGCGCCGGTGCCGGGGTGCTCCAGCTCGCCGCCGCCGAGTCCACTGCGGCCGCGCTGAGCATCCAGGTGCCCGAGGCGCTGGTGGTCGGTCTGCCGGAGACCGCCGACGGCGCGGTGGCCGCAGACCGGGACGGCCAGCTCGGCGACCTGGTCGCGCAGGCCGACGTGGTGGCGATCGGCCCCGGCCTGAAGGCGATCGACGAGACCAACCGCCTGCTGAGCCTGGTCCTGGAGGCGGCCCGTCCGGACACGTCGCTGGTGCTCGACGCGTACGCCCTCGGTGCGCTCAGCCACGCACCGGACCTGCTGGTCGGCTCGGGTCGACCCGTGGTGCTCACCCCCAACGTCACGGAGGCCGGGCACCTGCTCGGGCGGGAGCCGGGCGACGACCTGGACGCCGAGGCCGGCGAGTTGGCCGCGCGGTACGAGGCGGTCGTGTCGCTGTACGGGCACGTGGCCGCCCCGGACGGGCGGCGTTGGCGGGAGGAGAGCGGCGACGCCGGGCTGGGCACCTCCGGCAGCGGGGACGTGCTCGCCGGGTTGCTGGCGGGGCTGCTGTCCCGGGGTGCCGACCCGGCGCAGGCGGCCTGCTGGGGCTCGTTCGCGCACTCGGTGAGCGGCCAGCGGCTGATCCCCCGCTACGGCCGGATCGGCTTTCTGGCTCGGGAGTTGCTCGACGAGATCCCCCGCACCCTGGCGATGGTCTGAGGCGGTTTCACCTGTTTCCGCATTCGGCGTCGGGGTACCGGAACGTCACCAGCCGAGACTCTTACCGGGAGGTCATACCGGTGTCGACCGATGCCATCGTCCTGCTCAAAGAGGACCACAAGGAAATGCGCCGCCTGTTCAAGGCCTTCCAGGACGCCGAGGAGGGGCCGGCGAGCCAGCGGCAGAAGCTGGTGGACCAGATCCTCGAGGCACTGACAGTGCACACCTACCTGGAGAACGAGGTGATGTATCCGGAGGTCCGCCGGCTGCTGCCCGACCTGGAGGACGACATCCTGGAGTCGTACGAGGAACACCACGTCGCCGACGTGCTCTGCGCCGAGCTGGCCAGCATGGGCGCCGACGACGAGCGGTTCAACGCCAAGACGACGGTGCTGATCGAGAACGTCACCCACCACGTCGAGGAGGAAGAGCAGGAGTGGTTCCCCAAGGTCCGCGACGCGCTGGGCCGCAAGCAGCTTCAGGAGATCGGCGAGAAGATGATCGCGCTGCGCGCGGACGCGCCGCGTACCCCCACCGCGCCGAAGGCGATCAAGAAGGCGCTCGATGCGGTGACGGCCTGAGGCACCCGCTCACACCGAAGGGCCCGGCACGATGCCGGGCCCTTCGTCGTGCGCCACGGGTCAGCTGCCCGATCCCGGCTCGGCCATCCGGCGGTGCTGCTCCGACTTGAGCCTGTCCGGAATGATCTTGCCGGCGGCGGTCTGTACCTTGTTCATCAGCGAGCCCGCGGTGATCGTCTGATCACCCCTCATCATCGCCTCGAAGCCCTGCTCGGCGACCTTCGCCGGGTCGTCCTTCCTGCCCGCGCCCACCCGGGTGTCCTCCATGTCGGCCCGGTCGAAGAACTCCGTCTCGGTCGGCCCGGGCATCAGCGAGGTCACAGTGACACCGGTGTCCTTCAGCTCGTTGCGGACAGCTTCGGCGAAGGACTGCACGAACGACTTCGACGCGTTGTAGACCGCCTGGAACGGCCCCGGCATGGTGGAGGCGATCGACGAGGTGAAGAGGACCCGGCCCGCGCCCCGCTCGACCATCCCGGGCAGCAGCCGCTTCGCCAGGTGCACCGTCGAGCGCACGTTGAGGTCGACGATCTCCAACTCGTCAGCCAGGTCGGTGCCGCCGACGAAGGCGCCACCGGCGCCCCGACCGGCGTTGAGCGCCAGCGCGTCCAGCGGCCGTCCGGTCGCGGTGACCGCGGCCACCAACTCCGTCACGCCCTGCTCGCGGGCCAGGTCGACGCGGACCGACCAGATCTGCGGGCCACCGTCGCGGCGCAGCTTCTGCGCGGCCGCCTCGATGCCGTCGTCCTCGGCCGCGATCACCAGGTCGAAGCCGTGCTCGACGAACTGCGCCGCCAGCTCGTACCCGATCCCGCTGGAGGCGCCGGTCACCAGGGCGAGCGGCCGGTTGGAGGTGGGTGTGGTCATGTTCTCGACTCCTTCTGTGCGAACCCTGGCCGCACCCGCGACGGTGCGGTGGTCACCTACCGTGTGCCCCGCGACGCATCGCCCAATCACATCGGCGGGGCCGCCTCCCGGAGGGCGGCCCGAACGGCCGGTTCCGGCCCGGTAGGATCCTCCCGGGCCGTTACTGGCGCGTGGGGATGGAGAACCATCGGGGAGCGGCCTCGTCACGTGGACGTTTGCCGAGCGCCTGGGCCTTCCCGCACGTCTGTTGGAGGTCGCATGTCCCGCAACGCCGAATCCACCGCATTCCGGAGTGCCCTTGAGGTGATCCGGGCTGTCGAGCCGCGGGTCGCCGACGCCATCGGCGCCGAGCTGACCGACCAGCGGGAGTCGCTCAAGCTGATCGCCAGCGAGAATTACGCCTCCCCGGCGACGCTGCTGGCCATGGGCAACTGGTTCAGCGACAAGTACGCCGAGGGCACCGTCGGCCGCCGCTTCTACGCCGGCTGCCAGAACGTCGACACGGTCGAGGCGCTCGCCGCCGAGCACGCCCGGGAGTTGTTCGGCGCCGCGCACGCGTACGTGCAGCCGCACTCGGGCATCGACGCCAACCTGGTCGCCTTCTGGGCGGTGCTGGCCGACCGGGTGGAGTCCCCCGCCCTGAAGAAGGCCCAGGTCCGGCAGGTCAACGACCTCACCGAGGCCGACTGGTTCGCGCTGCGCCGCGAACTGGGCAACCAGCGGATGCTCGGCATGTCGCTGGACGCCGGCGGGCACCTCACCCACGGTTTCCGGCCGAACATCTCCGGCAAGATGTTCGACCAGCGCAGCTACGGCACCGACCCGACGACCGGCCTGATCGACTATGACCGGGTGGCCGAGGCCGCCCGCGAGTTCAAGCCGCTGATCCTGGTGGGTGGCTACTCGGCGTACCCCCGGAAGGTGAACTTCCGGATCCTGCGCGAGATCGCCGACTCGGTCGGCGCCACCTTCATGGTCGACATGGCGCACTTCGCCGGCCTGGTGGCCGGCAAGGTGTTCACCGGCGACTTCGACCCGGTGCCGCACGCGCACATCGTCACGACCACCACGCACAAGTCGTTGCGCGGCCCGCGCGGCGGCATGGTGCTCTGCCAGCCGGAGCTGGCCGATCAGGTCGACCGGGGCTGCCCGATGGTGCTCGGCGGTCCACTGCCGCACGTGATGGCCGCCAAGGCGGTCGCGCTCGCCGAGGCCCGCCGGCCCGACTTCGCCGACTACGCCCAGCGGATCGTCGACAACGCGCAGGCGCTCGCCGAGGGGCTGCTGCGTCGGGGCGCGACGCTGGTCACCGGCGGCACCGACAACCACCTGGTGCTGATCGACGTGTCCGGCTATGGGCTCACCGGCCGGCAGGCCGAGCAGGCCCTCCTCGACTCGGGCATCGTCACCAACCGCAACTCGGTCCCGCAGGACCCGAACGGCGCCTGGTACACGTCCGGCATCCGGATCGGCACCCCGGCGCTGACCACCCGGGGCCTGGGCACCGCCGAGATGGACCAGACCGCCGAGCTGATCCACACCGTGCTGACCCAGACCACCGCTGGCGCCAACGCCGACGGCACCCCGTCGAAGGCGAAGTACACGCTGGACGCCGGCCTGGCCGACAGGGTCGCCCGCCAGGCCACCGACCTGCTGGCCACGTACCCCCTCTACCCCGGCATCGACCTCAGCTAGCTAGCCCTCGACCGCGTCGATCATGGAGTTGTGGTGCCCGATACGGGCTGATGCACGACTTTCGTCCACCACCACAACTCCATGATCGACGAGAGCGGGCGGGTGCGGGCGGCGGGGCCGCCGCAGGCCGGCGGCCTTCAGGCCATCGGGCGCTTCAGGTGGTAGCGGTGGACCTCGGTGCTGCCCTGGACGTTGTTGACGTCCTCGGCGGCGGAGACCAACTCCCACCCCTCCCGGCCGGCGCGGTTGAGGTGCGCGATGGCGGTGTCGCCGTAGGCGGTGATGTCCTTACGTGACCCGTCCGGCGCGTACCAGACGAACGAGACGTGAAAATTGCGGCCCTGTCCCTGATAGCGACGGACGAGCAGGGCGTACTCCCAGGCAACCATGCGGCTTATTATGACCGTCCAACCAGGACGACGGCACGCGGGTCGTCGCGCATTGCCATCCGATGAACGCGGTGTGTCAACCCGCCCGGCGAGTCACCTCGTCGGTGATCAGCGCCGCGAGGCGATCCAGCCCGACGTCGATCTGCTCCGGTGTGACAGCGCTGACCGACAACCGCAACGCGTGGACCGGCGCGGTGTCGTCGTAGAAGTGCGCCATTGGCGTCCACAGCACCCCGTAGTCGCGCCCCGAGCGGTCCAGCAGCGCGTCGTCGACCGGGAACGGCACTGTCACCACCACGAAGAACCCGCCGGCCGGCACCGTCCACCGCACCGCGGGCCGGTCCGGCTGGTCCGGCTGATCGGGGAAGCGCCGGGTGAGGCCGGCCACCAGGTGACGCAGATTCCGGGTGTACGCGGATCGCTCCCGGGTGTTCGCTGCCACCAGGCTGCATCCGTGCTCCAGCAGCCGGCCGCCGATCACCGCCTGCGCGATCGGCGACGTGTTCACAGTGACCATGCTCTTGATCATGGCGAGTTGGTCGGCGAGCGGGCCGACCCGCCCGTCCGGGCCGGCAACCCGCTGGTCGGCGACGACATACCCCACCCGCGCGCCGGGGAGCACGGTCTTGGCGAACGAGCCGAGGTAGACGACCCGCCGGCCGGTGTCCAACGCCTTGAGGGTGGGCGGGCGCGGCCCGTCGTCGCTGTGGAACAGGCCGTACGGGTTGTCCTCCAGCAGCAGCAGGTCCTCCCGCGCGGCCAGGTCCAGCAACCGTTGCCGGTGGGCGGTGTCGATGCTGACCCCGGAGGGGTTGGCGAAGTCCGGCATCAGGTAGCAGGCGCGCGGCCGCAGCCCCGCCGCCCGGGCCCGGTGCACCTGGGCGGCCAGGTCGGCGAGGTCGACGCCGGCCGACCCACCGGCGACCGGCCACACCGGCAGGTCCACCAGTCGGGCCGCACCGGTCAGCCCGACGTAGGTCGGGGCTACCGCGAGCAGCACATCGGTCGGCCCGGCCCGCAACGCCCGCAGCACCAGGAACATGGCCTCCTGGCAGCCGACGGTCACCACCACGTCCTCCGGGTCGACGGTGATCCCCTCGTCGACCGCGAGGTTGCGGGCGATCAGGTGGTGCACGATGCCCTTGGTACGGCCGTACTGGAGCAGCAGCCGCCGGGCCTGCTCGGGTCGGTGCCCCAGGTCGTCGACGAGGTGCCTGTGGAAGGTGTCCAGGTGCCGGTGCACCGCCGCGAGGTCGAAGAACTCCTCGTACGGGCGGCCGGCCGCGAGGGACACCGCCGCCGGGTAGCGCTCGGACACCTCGTTGAGGAAGTTCATCGAGGTCAGCGCCGAATCACCCAGCGCGGGGTGCAGGTCGGCGACGGTAAGGTCGACCGGTTCGTCCGCGCTCATCCCTCAGCCCAGCCCGAGGGTGCGCAGCTCGCCGGCCGCCACCACGTCGGCGCAGCCGGCCAGGGTGAGCGCGTCGGTCAACTCGGCGACGAGCAGCGCCAACGCGTCCCGGGCGGCCGCTTCGCCGCCGGCTGCGAGGGCCCAGAGCAGCGGCCGGCCGACCAGCACCCCGGCCGCGCCCAACGCCAGCGCCCGCAGCACGTCGGTGCCGCACCGGATGCCGCTGTCCAGCAGCACCTGGCAGTCGTCCCCGACCGCGTCGACGACCTCCGGCAGCATGGTGACGCTCGCCGGTGAGCCGTCCAGTTGCCGCCCACCGTGGTTGGAGACGACCACCGCGTCCGCGCCGACCCGTACCGCCTCGGTCGCGTCGCGCGGGTCCAGCAGCCCTTTGACCACCAGCGGCAGGTCGACCTGCTCGCGCAGCCACGCCAGGTCCGCCCAGCGCAGCGCCGGCGCGAACGACGCGGCGGTGTGCGCGGCGATCGCGGACACCCCTGGGGCACCGGAGTGCGCCAACGCGTCGCGACCGTCGGGGAGGTTCGCGGCGACCACCTCGGCCGGCAGCCGGAACGCGTTGCGCAGGTCCCGGGGACGTCTGCCGAGCACCGGGACGTCCACTGTGACCACCAGCGCCCGGCACTTGGCCGCGACGACCCGGTCCAGCAGGTCGCGGACGAGCGCCCGGTCGCGCAACCAGTAGAGCTGGAACCAGACGTCCGCGCCCGTCCCGGTGATCTGTTCGATGGGGGTGCTGCCCAGCGTGCTGGCCAGGTACGGGATCCCGGCCGCACCGGCGGCCGCCGCCAGACCCAGCTCTCCGTCCGGGTGCACCAACCGCTGGTACGCCATCGGCGCCACACCGACCGGCATGGCGTACCGACGACCGAGCAGGTGGGTGCCGAGGTCGACGGTGTCCACCCCGCGCAGCACCCGGGGCAGCACCGCGACCCTGTCCAACGCGCGACGGTTCGCGGCGAGGGTCACCTCCGACGCGCTGCCGCCGGCCAGGTAGTCCCACACGTCCGGCGGCAGCACGGCCCGGGCACGCTCGGCGTAGTCGGCGAGCGCCACGGCCGGCAGGTCAGCCAACGCCCGCTCAGCCATCGCCCGACCCCGGGCCCGTCGCGGCATCCGGCTCGGCCGGACAATCCACCCCGCCCGGCCGGGCCGGCAGCCCGAAGCGCTCGCGGAGGAAGGCCGCAGCACTCTCCTGCGCGCGCCGCCCGTCCGTGAAGGTGCCCGGCATGGCGAAGAAGCCGTGGATCATGCCCGGGTAGTGCGCCAACCGGGTGGACACACCGGCGTCGCGCAGCCGCTCGGCGTACCGCTGTCCCTCGGCGCACAGGGGATCCAGTTCGGCGGTGATCACCAGCGCCGGCGGCAACCCGGACAGGTCGTCGGCGAGCAGCGGCGAGGCCAGCGGATCCTTGGCGTGCGCCGGGTCGGCCAGGTAGTGCGTCCGGTACCAGGCGACCGAACGGCGGTTGAACAACATCGGGTCGTCGTCCCCGGCCGGTTCGCCGCTCTGGTCGGTGTTGGGGTAGACCAGCAGCTGCGCGGCGAGCGGCGGCCCGTCGCCACGGCTGAGCACTGTGACCGCGGCGGCCAGGTTCCCGCCGGCGCTGTCCCCGCCCACCGCCAGCCGGGTCGGGTCCACTCCCCACTCGTCGGCGTGCCGGGCGATCCACGAAGTGGCGGCGTGGCAGTCGTGCACCGCCGCCGGGAAGGGGTGCTCCGGGGCGAGGCGGTAATTGACGGTGATCACCTGACAGGGCACGGCGTTGGCCAGTCGCCGGCAGATGCCGTCGGCGGTGTCGATGCTGCCGAGCGTCCAGCCGCCGCCGAAGAAGTACAGCACTGTGGGCAGCGGACCCGAACCGGTCGGCCGGTACACCCGCAGCCGCAGCTCACCGCCGGGCCCGGGGATCAGCTCGTCGCGTACCTCGGTCACCGGCTCGACCGCGCCGCTGCCGGCGCGGATCGCGGCCAGGTCCGCGGCGCGCGCCTCGGAGAGTGTCTGTGCGTACAGCGGCGGGGTGCCGGCCGCGGCACGGGCCGCCCGGTAGGCCGCCACCTCCGGGTGCACTGCCATGTCGCTCCTATCCACCGGTGCTGACCAGCAACGTGTCGATGCCGCGCAGAAACAGGCTGCCGCTGTACGTCGGCGTCTCGGTGACCGTCAGCGCGGGGAATCGGGCGAACAGCCGGGGCAGCGCGAGGCGGCCCTCCAACCGCGACACCGCAGCGCCGAGGCAGAAGTGCGGGCCCACGCCGAAGGCCAGCGACGGAGGGCCGGAACGGGTCGGGTCGAAGGTGTCCGGGGCCGGGAAGCGGGCCGGGTCCCGGTTGGCCGCCCCGATCATGATCAGCACGTTGTCGTCAGTGGCGACCGGCACGCCGTGCAGCACGGTGTCGGCCGGCGCGGCGCGGGCCAGGAAGTGCACGGGGCTCGCCATCCGCAGCACCTCGTCGACGCAGCCCTGCGCCAGCGTGGCGTCGGTGGGCAGCGCCGCGACGGTCTCCGGGTGGGCCAGCAGCAACGGCAGCCCATTGCTGAACATGTAGACAGTGGTGACGAAGCTGGCGTTGAACAGCACGATCAGGTTGCTGACCAGCTCCTCCTCGGTCAGCTCCACCTCCCCGGAGTCGAGCGCCTCGACCAACGCGCCGAGCAGGTCGTCCCCGGGCACCCGGCGGCGGTGCCCGAGCAGCTCCCGGTAGAAGGCCCGCAACTCCCGCGCGGCGGTATTGGCCGCGGCCAGCCGCTGCGGGGTCTTCCCCGCCACGTCCAGGAACTCGTCGATACACTCCACCCGCTCGCGGTACCACTGCAACTCGGCGGCCGGGATGCCGATGAACTCGGCCATCACCAGCGCCGGAAGCGGGTACGCGAAGTCGGCCACGAAGTCGACGGCGCCCTCCCCGGCGTCCGCAATCCGGTCCAGCAACTCGTCGACCACCCGCAGGATCACCGGTTCCAGCGCGCCGAGCCGCCGCGGCGTGAAGGTGCGGGAGAAGACGTGCCGCATCCGGGTGTGATCGGGTGGGTTGACGAACATCATCGAGGTCTGGAAGGTCCGCAGGATCTCCTGCTCCTCCCAGCCCGGCGGTGGCTGTTTCGTCCACTCCGGATCGCGCAGCAACCCGTCGACGAGGTCGTAGCCGACAGCGACGGCGGCGACCGTCCGATGCTCGGCGCGCGCCGGCACCGCGCTGATCGGGCCGAGCCGGTGCAGGTCCGCGTACCACGGGTACGGGTCCTGTCTGCCGTCCTCGCTGTACAGGCCGGTGAGTATCCCGTCCACGTCCACTGCCAACTCCTCCCCCGCCGATGTCGGTGACCGGGGGCGGCGGGGATCACCCGCCGCCCCCGGCCCAGGTCACAGGTCGAGCAGCCGCAGCGGCACGGCGTTTGCCAGTGCCTGGTTGCCGGCGTCGTTCGGGTGGATGTGGTCCCCCGAGTCGTACGCGGGCAGGAGCTGGCTGGGCCGTGCCGGGTCGCGCAGCACCCGGTCGAAGTCGAGCAGCCCGTCGAACTCCCGACTGCCGCGCAGGTACGCGTTCACCGCCTGGCGGGTGGCCTCCTTCTGCGGCGTCCACACGCCCGGCGCGCCGTGCCCCTCGTACGGCGTCAGCGTGGCCACCAGGCTGGTCAGCCCGCGCTGCTGGAGCTGCTGGTTGATCTGCCGCAGCGTGCCGATGATCGCCTCGGGTGAGTCGTTCGACATCCAGATGTCGTTGATGCCCAGGTGGGTGACGACGGTACGCACCCCGGTCTGGCCGAACACGTCCTCGTTGAGGCGGGCCGCCGCGTTCGGGCCGAGCTGGTAGTAGCCCGGGTAGTTGCCGTCGCCCGGCTCGGTGCCCTCGTGGTTGAGGCGGTTTCCGGCCAGGCTCAGGTTGAGCACACCCGGGGTGCGCTTGTCCGGCCGGTCGGCGAGCAGCCGGTCGGAGAGCAGGTCGGGCCAGCGCCGGTTGGCGTTGACGGTGCTGCCGTTGCCGTCGCCGATGGAGTCGCTGAGCACTACCAGCGCGCCGGGACTGCCCTTGCGCTGCACGTCGACGCCGGAGAGGAAGAACCAGCAGCAGGTGGGACGGGTGGTGAACCCGGTGCCCTCGGCCGCCCCGGTCAGATCCCCGGCGCCGATGAAGTTGGCCTGCTGGGACTGCCCGTGGAACGTGGTCGGGCCGGTCGGCGTCGGGAAGTGCACAGTGACCACCAGGTCGCTGTCGTCCGGGACCGGGAAGGCCAACGGGTCGCTGAGCAGTTCCGCGCCCCGGTTCATGGTCGCCGTGGCGGCACCGGTGAAGCTCAGCGGGCGTACCGACGCGGGTTCGATGTCGGAGAGGTCGTCGGGGGTCGCGGTGTTCGGCCGGGCCACTGTGGCGCGACCGACAGTGACGGCCTGCTCGCCGTAGAGGTTGCTCAGGCGGACCCGCAGCGCCGGGCCGCCCACGGAGACGTGCACGATCATCCGGACGCTCTGGTCGTTGAGGCCGGTGTTTGTCAACCCGACCGAGTTGCCCCGGGTGACAGCGGTGGCCCAGCTGCCCGCCCACTCGGCGCGCTCGGGTCGGCTGGCGGCGGTGCCGGACGGACCGGCGCTGGCGACGACGGCGGGTGCGCCGGCGACCAACAGCGCGGCCGCGGCGGCGATGACAGGCCATCTCTTCGGGGTTGCCGTTGCCATGGAACCTCCATCGTGTGGCAGCCCAGGGCCGTCCGCTGACGGCGCCCGCCTGGACGATGGTCCAGAAACCTAGCCGCCGCCGCTGACGGGCGTCAATCAACCTGATCGACGCGATCAAATGTCCGGCGGGCCGCTCGGACCGCCCGTCGGCACGGTTCCGACCAGCCGTTTCCCGCCTAGGCTTCCAGGCGGCGGCGGTGCGGTCGCCCATGCGCGCCACCGTCGCGTCGTCACCGGGAGCTGCCCGGGGACCGCCGCTTTCTCGGATGGGGGCTGCCGGATGACTGACGGACCCGGGCACACCACTACCTACGTGCACAGGGTGTTGGACCTCTTCGCCGAATTCGGCGACCGGGAGGCGGTGGTCGGCGCCGATCGGCGACTCACCTACACCGAGGCCGCCGCGCGGGTCCGGGCGATGGCAACGACGTTGACCCGGCACGGCGTACGTCCCGGGTCGGCGGTGCTGGTGACCGTCGCGAACGCGGTGGAGGGTCCCCTGCTGCAACTCGCCCTGCATCTGCTCGGCTGCCGGACGATGTGGGTCGCCCCGGTGACCGCGCGCCGGGAGGTCGACGAGTTCATCCGGTTGGCCCGCCCGGACGCCCTGGTCTACGACGCCCGGGACCGGGCCAGTCTGGGCCCGGAGCTGGCCGCCGCGCTGCCCGGCACACCGGTCTGCTGTCTGGGCGCGGGCGGCGCCGGCCCCGACCTCACCGCCGACACCGACGTGGCGGAGCTGCCGGCGTCAGTGCCGGCGCCCGAGTCGTTCCTGCAGACCAGCGGCACCACCGGCAGCCCGAAGCTGGTGCACCACCGGGAGAGCTTCTACGCCCAGATCCTCACCCTGGCCGCCGACTTCCGCGCCGCCGGTTTCCCGTTGCTGCGGCACCTGTCGCACTCGCCGATGTGGCTGGCCAGCGGGCAGATCACCTCACTTTTCAACCTGTTCACCGGCGGGGTGCTGTTCCTGCGCGACGACTGGGACCCGGTGGCCTTCGTGGACACCGTGCGACGGGAGCGGATCAACTCGACCTTCGTCACCCCGCCGATGCTCTACGAGGTGCTGGACCACCCGGCGCTGGTCGGCGCGGACTTCTCCGCCATGTTCATGTTCAACGTGGGCGCCGGGCCCGCCGCGCCCGCCCGGCTGCGCCAGGCCATCGCGCGGTTCGGCCCGGTGCTGCGCATCGTGTACGGCCTCAGCGAGGCCGTCGTGATCACCGCGCTACCCGGGTTGACCGACGATCCGGAGCACCCGGAGCGGTTGGGCTCCTGCGGGCGGCCCTACGGTGACGTGCGCATCGAGATCCGCGGCGACGACGGCACCGTGCTGCCGACCGGCCGCGACGGCGTGGTGTGGGTGCACACCCGGCTGAGCTTCGCCGGCTACCACGGCCAGCCGGAGCTGACAGCGCAGACGCTCGTGGACGGCTGGGTGCGGACCCGCGACATCGGTCACCTCGACGACGACGGCTACCTCTACCTGGTCGACCGGGCAGACGACGCGATCCTCACGCAACGACGGAGCTGGCCGATCTTCTGCCGCCCCATCGAGGACGTGCTGGCCGGGCACCCGCGGGTACGGGCCGCCGCCGTGATCGGCGTACCGGACGAGACGGCCGGCGAGGTGCCGTACGCGTACGTGGTGCTCGCCCCGGGCGCGACGGTCGCCGGGGCGGAGCTGATCGACCTGGTGACCGCCGAGCTGAACGAGATGTGGGCGCCGGCCGCTGTGGAGTTCGTCGACCGGTTGCCGGTGAACCGGTCCATGAAGGTGGACAAGCGGGCGCTGCGCGCACGGTACGCGGCCCGTCGGGCGGCGGCGGTCGGGGCGTGACCCCCCGCCGACAACTGGTCGTCCTGGTCAGCGCCGACCTGATCTCCAACCTGGGCACCCGCATCTCGGTGGTGACCATTCCGTGGCTGGTGCTGGTCACCACCGGCAGCCCCACCAAGATGGGCCTTGTGGCGTTCGCCGAGACCCTGCCATACCTGCTGTCCAGCGCGTTGGGCACGCCCTGGGCGGACCGGATCGGCCTGCGCCGTACCTCGATCCTCTGCGACGCGGGCAGCGCGGTGGTGATGGTCGTCGTGGCGCTGACCCCCTGGTTGGGGTTCGTCCCGCTGGTGGCGCTCGTCGCGGTGGCCGGCGCGCTGCGGGGCATCGGCGACCGGGTGAAGCACGTGATGTTCCGCCCGGTCGCGGAGGCCGCCGGAGTGCCGCTGATCCGGCTGACCTCCGCGTACGACGGGCTCAGCCGGGTGGTGACACTGTTCGGCGCCGCAGTGGGCGGCCTGCTGATCGCCGTCTTCGGAGTGACCGAGGCGATCCTCATCGACGCGGCCAGCTTCGGCGTCTGTGCGCTGCTCATCGGCGTCCTGGTCCGCCCGCCGGCCGTTCCGGCGCAACCCGCGCAGCCGGAAAGTTACCTGCGCGCCCTGCGGGGTGGCTTCAGCTACCTCGCCCGGGACCGGCCGCTGCTCGGCATGCTCGCCGTCATCTCGGCGCTGAACATGGTGGCCAACGCCAGCGTGGCCGTCTACATCCCGGTCTGGGTCGCCCGGGAGCTGCCCGGCCCGAGCGGTCTCGGCCTCGTGCTGGCCGCGTTCTCGGCGGGCGCGTTGCTGGGCAACCTGGTGTTCACAGCGCTCGGGCCTCGGCTGCCCCGGCGGCTGACGTTCCTGGTCGGCGCGCTGATCGCCGGCACACCCCGGCTGGTGGCACTGGCGATCAGCGACGAACTGCCTGTGGTGCTCGTGGTGACGTTCCTGTCCGGAATCGGCATCGCGGCGGTCAACCCGCTGCTCGGGGTGGCGCTCTACGAGCGGGTGCCGCCGGAGTTGCAGACCCGGGTGATCGGCATCGCCGGTTCGCTGGCGTTCGTCGGGTTGCCGGTCGGCGCGCTGCTCGGCGGCTGGTCGGTGGACGCCCTCGGTCTCACCCCGGCCCTGCTGACCATGGCGGCGGCGTGCCTGGTGGTCACCGCGTACCCGCTGCTGACCAGGACGTCCGGCCCGGAGGCACCGGCGCGGCCCAGCCCGCTCGCCACCCGGTAAACCCGTTGCGGGCCCGGCGCGGCTGCCGCAGGCTCGGACCGATGAACGCGCAGCCGCCGCCGGGCGACCCCGTGACCGACGATCCCGTGGCCGACCGGATCGACGTGGCAGTGGTCCGCCGGCTGGTGGCCGCGCAGTTTCCCCGGTGGGCGGATCTGCCGATCCGCCCCGTCGCTGTCGACGGTTGGGACAACCGCACGTTCCACCTGGGTGAGGAGATGAGCGTGCGGCTGCCCAGCGGCGCCGGGTACGCCCTCCAGGTCGCCAAGGAGCAGCGCTGGCTGCCGGTGCTCGGGCCGCAGCTGCCGGTCGAGGTGCCGACCCCACTCGGTCACGGACGGCCCGGGGCGGGATACCCGTACCCGTGGTCGGTCTACCGGTGGATCGACGGGCGGACCGCCCACGCTGAGCGGATCGACGACCTGTCCCGGTTCGCCACCGACCTCGCCGCCTTCCTGCGCGCCCTGCGCGGCGTGGACGCCACCGACGGCCCGGCGGCCGGCCCGCACAGCGCCTGGCGGGGCGGTCCGCTGTCCACCTACGACGCCGAGACCCGGGCGGCGATCGAGACGCATCGCGACCGGGTGCCCGTCGACGTCGTCACCGGCATCTGGCAGGCCGCCCTCGACGCCACCTGGACCGGGCCTGCGGTCTGGTTCCACGGCGACGTCGCGGACGGCAACCTGCTGGTGCGCGGCGGCCGGCTCGCCGCGGTCATCGACTTCGGCTGCTCCGGCGTGGGCGACCCCGCCTGCGACACCGTGATCGCCTGGACCCTGCTACACGGCCCCAGCCGGGCCGCCTTCCGCGCCGCGCTCGGTCTCGACGACGCCACCTGGGCCCGAGGACGAGGCTGGGCCCTGTGGAAGGCCCTGATCACAGTGGACAATGGGGACCCGGCCAAGGCCGAGTGGGCCGGGCGGGTGCTCGGCGAACTTCTCGCCGAGCACAGTGTGGCGCGCTGAACCTGTGGAGGCCCCGGCCCGTCAGCGCCCGGCGGCAGCCGGGGTGGCGTGTTCGGTACGGCAGCGCGGGCAGCGGAGTCGCGTCCCGGCTGCCGTTCGGGGCACTCGGAGCCGCTGACCGCAGCCGCAGGTCACCACCGGGGCCGATGCCCGGAGGTATTCGTCCCGGTCTCGGCGTGGCCACCGACCGTGGCAGCGGGCGCACCACTTCGGTGGGTAGCTGTGGTAGTACGCCAGGCCGAACGCGCCAGCGATCATCAGCGCGGCGGGGACGAGCAGGCCGAGCGGCGCGAGCAGCGCCGTCGGCACTCCACCGACGCCGTCGGACACCAGCACGGCGACCACAGTGAGCACGACCACCGGCACACCGAGCAGTGTGAAACCGAAGCCCCAGGCGAAGGCCAGCATCGACGGCAGGAACATCCACATGCCGCCGGGCGCCCAGCGGCGGACACCGTACCCGCCGCAGCGTGGGCAGTTCGGCGAGGCGCGGTGCGGCACCGACCGCAGTGCCTTCGGCGCCAGCCACTGAACGAGTAGCTTGAGGATCTCCTCGACCAGTTTCGTCGCGAGGGCCTGCAGGAACGAACCGAGCATCGTCACTCCCCTCGCCGATGGGTTCTGCCGTCGGCCCACCACCCATCGTGGGCGCTGGGTGCCAGCAGCCCACCCCAGCTCGCCGACGCCGCGTCGTCCACGACGCCAATCCGACAGTGCCCGTGCGTTGTTCGTCGGACGTTCGGTTGCTGGTCGCCCGGGCGTCGGCGGGGGCTGGCTAGCGTCGACCGTCGTCATCACACCTGGAGGCCGCCGCGTATGACGTCGTCACCCACCCGCCGCCGCACCGGCGAAGTCACCGCCGTACGTCGGATCGGCGACAGCGCGCCGCACAGCGCGTTCACCGACCTCGTCCGGTACGCCGGAAGCTGGTTCTGCGCCTTCCGGGAGGCCCGCACCCACCTCAGTGACGACGGCGTGATCCGGGTACTGACGTCGACCGACGGCCGGTCCTGGACCTCCGCGACGGTCATCGCGCAGGCCGGCACCGACCTGCGTGATCCGCGCTTCGTGACGCGACCCGACGGGCGGCTGCAACTGCTCGCAGCGGCCGCCACCGGTGCCGCCATCAAGGCGTTCCAGACGGTGACCTGGCTCTCCACCGACGGGCACACCTGGGGCGATCCGACCCCGGTGGGTGAGCCGGGCGTCTGGGTGTGGCGGGCGGCCTGGCACGACGACGCGATGTACGGCGTCGGCTACGCCACCCGGGAGCCGAGGTTCGCCCGGCTCTACCGCAGCACCGACGGTGTGGACCTGCGGCAGTGGGTGCCGACGCTGTTCGAGGACGGGTACCCCAACGAGTCCGGTCTGGTCTTCACCCCGGACGGCACCGCCCTCTGCCTGCTACGGCGGGACGCGGGCACCGCGAGCGCGCAGCTCGGCAGGGCCATGCCGCCGTACCGGGACTGGGCCTGGACGGATCTGGGTGTCCAGGTGGGCGGGCCGACGCTGCTCCGACTGCCCGACGGGCTGCTGCTGGCCGGGGTGCGCCTGCACGACGGCGAGGTCCGCACCGCGATCTGCGTCGTCGACCCGGGCCGGGGCGAGCTGACCGAGCTGGTCGCGTTGCCGTCCGGTGGTGACACCAGCTACCCCGGCCTGGTCTGGCACGACGACCTGCTGTGGGTGAGCTACTACTCGTCGCACGAGGGGCAGACCTGTGTCTACCTGGCCGAGGTCAGCCTGACCGGCTGAGCCTGGCCCGGCAGCCCGGCGGTCGGCTAGCGTGCCGGAATGCCATCGACGCTCACCGAATCGACGGACCCCCACTGTCTGGGCCCCGGGGAGGCCACCGAACTGCTGCACGGGCACCAGTGGCGGCGATTCGTGGCGCTCGGCGACAGCGTCGTGGAGGGCATGTGTGAGCCGACACCGGGCTACCCGGACGTGCAGTGGGTCGACCGGGTCGCCGCCGAGCTGACGGCCGTGTGCCCCGAGCTGGCGTACCAGAATCTGGGTCGACGCGGGCTGCGCGCGCACCAGGTGCGGGCCACCCAGCTCGCCCCGGCGCTGGCCTTCGCACCGGACCTCGCGCTGGTCGTCTGCGGCGGCAACGACGCCTTTCACCCGGCGTACGACGCGGAGGCGGTGGACGTCGAGCTGACCGCGATGATCATCGCGCTGCGCGACGTGGGCGCCGACGTGATCACAGTGGGCATGTTCGACGTCTCGCACAGCCCAGCGGTGCCCGAGCACCTCCGGCCCGGTCTGGGCGAGCGCATGCGCCGCCTGTCCGCCCACACGGCCACCCTCGCCGAGCGCCTGAACACGATCCACGTGCACCTGACCGACCATCCCCTGACGGCCGACCCCACCCTCTACAGCACCGACGGCCGCCACGGCAGCGCCCGCAGCGACGCCATAGCGACAGCCCAAACCCTCCGCACCCTCTCCCCCCGGCTCCACCACCCGTCGCCTCACCACCCCTCGCCTCGGTGATCAAGAGGTTTGCGTCAGGAAGCTGGCCTCCGTTGACCGAAACCTCTTGATCACCGCGTGGGGCCGGGGTCTAGTCGGTCAGGAGGATTCCGGTGAGGAGGACGCCGTGGGCCAGGTTGAGGATGCCATCGCAGCCGGGGTAGCCGACCCTCGCCAGGCCGCCGGAGGCGTGCCGACCGAACAGGTACGGGGCCAGGGAGTACGGGACGTCGGCGGTGACCGTCTCACCGGTCTCGATCTGGACGAAGTCCATCGACACCCGGTCCGTCGGCAGGTACTCCTGGAGGATGGCGCCGCCCTGGTCGACGGCGGCGCGCACACCGTCGGCCCAGTCGGCCGCGCTCAGCTCCGGGCCGAGCAGGACACCGTGCCCGGCCGAACCGTCGGCCGGCTTCGCCACCAGCGTGGCCTGCTCGGCGATGGCCCGGTCGAGCACCGCCGCGGTCAACGGCACCGTGTACGGCACGTGCCGGCGGATCAGCGCCTGGTCGTCGGCGGGCAGCCCGTCCACGTCCTCCCACAGCCAGGCGAACGTGGTCTTGTTGCCCAGCAGCCAGGCCGCCGCCGACACGAACATCGGTAGGGTGCCGGCGGCGAGGGCCACGGTCACCGCGTCCAGGCCGGCGGTCGGGGTGACCCGGTTGGGCACGAACAACCGGAACAGCGCGTCGACCGGCGCGCCGTCGACGACCAGGCGGTTGTCGGCGTCCACTGCGGCGGTGGCGACCGGGGCGATGACCAGATCGATGCCGAAGTCGCGGGCCCGTACGGCGAGGGGGTCGAGGATCCGGATGAACGTCTGCGGGTCGTCGAGGCCCGGATAGTCGCCGTCGAAGTCCATCAGCAGCGCCACCCGGGCGCCGTCGGGCAGGCGCAGCTCCTCACGGATCGCCACGAACCGCTGGTCCAACAGCGACGGCGCGGCCCGCACCGGCAGGCCGTCGAGGATGCCGTGCTCCCGATAGAGGCCCTCGTACCGCTGGATGACGGTGTCGGCGTCGAACCCGCCGCCGAGGCTGCTGTCGATGTTGTACTCGACGAACTTCGGCACCCCGGCGGAGAAGATCACGTCCGGGCGGTACGCGGCCAGCAGCGCCTCGGTCAGCGGCTCGGCCTCGTCCAGCAGCCGGGTCTCCCCCGCCGGTACGCCGAGCAGCCGGCGCAGCTCACCGGCGGTGCCGGCGCGCCGCCGGCAGGCGTCGAGGATGAGCTGCGCGAGCCGGTCGCAGACCTCGTTGAGTTCCCGCCAGGCGTCGGCGGTGAGCACCGGGGGTCGGGCCAACCGCCACTGCTTGTTGTAGGTGGCCCGGCCGTGGAAGACCTGCTCCCAGGCCGCCGCCCCACTGGCCACCATGGCCCGACGTGCCGGCTCCGGAAGGTCGGTCCAGGCCCGGTCGGCCGCTGGCCACGGATAGTTCGGGTCGATCATGATCCGTCCTTCATTGTCAGGTGGATGGCGGTGGCGAGCTGGTCCCGGCCGGGCTGGACGGCCCGGTCCAGGGCCGGGGCGAACGGCAGCACCGCCCCGTCCGGGCGGGTGACCCGGCGCGGTGGGGCGAGCAGCCGGACCCGCTCCACCACGCTCGCGATGATCTCGGCGGCCATTCCGCAGGCACGGTTGCCGTCGTCGAGCACCACGAGGCGTCCGGTGCGGGCCACCGACTCGGTGAGACCGTCGATGTCCAGCGGGTACAGGGTGCGCGGGTCGAAGACCTCCACCGAGACCTGATCGGCCAGCTCCTCGGCGACGGCGAGCGCGTCGTGCACCAGGTGCCCGATCGCGACCACAGTCACGTCGTCGCCGAAGCGGTGGATCCGGCCCCGGCCCAGCGGCACCGGCGCCAGGTCGTCGACGTCGTCACGCACGTCCATCGCGCCGGCCGGCGCGAACACCACCACCGGGTCGTCGTGGCGGATCGCGGTGACCAGCAGCCCGTACGCGTCGGCCGGGGTGGCCGGCACGACTGTGACCACGCCGACGTGGGCGAAGAGGCTGTACGGGTGGTCGGAGTGCTGCCCGGCCCACCCGGTACGCGAGCCGGAGCCGGGCACCAGGTAGGTGACGGGGACACTGCACTGGCCGCCGGTCATCAGCGGGAACTTGTGCGCGTGGTTGACGATCTGCTCGAAGACCAGGAACAGCAGCGACGGGATCTGGAACTCGATCACCGGCCGCAGCCCGGCCAGCGCCGCCCCGGTGGCAAAGCTGGTGAACGCCTGCTCCGACAGGGGGGTGTCACGGACCCGTTCAGTGCCGAACCGCTTGGCCAGCCCGGTGGTCACCAGCGACGCCCCGACCTGGACGTCCTCGCCGAGCAGGAACACCGCCTCGTCGCGGGCCATCTCGTCGCCGAGCGCCCGGGTCAGCGCCCGGCGGTACGACAGTCGGGGCACCTCAACCACCTCCGGTGCGGGCGGTCAGGCCGCTGGCGTACAGGTAGGTCATCGCGTCGGCCGGGTCGGGTTCCGGGCTGCTCAGGGCGAACCGCACCGCCGCGTCAAGGGTCGCCTCGACATCGGCGTCCACTGCGGCGCGGTCGGTGTCGGTGAGGCGTTCCCCCTGGATGCGCACCGGGTCCCGGGCCCGACCACGGGTCACCTCGTCGGGTGGCCGGTAGTCGAGGCGTACCGCGTGTTCGAAGGTGTGGTGCACGTCGAAGCGGTAGGTCCGGGCCTCGATCAGCTCGGGGCCGCCGCCGGCCCGCATCCGGTCGACGGCGGCGCACGCGGCGACGCGTACCGTCTCGGGGTCCTGACCGTCGACCTGGACGGCCGGGATGTCGAACGCGGCGGCCCGGCCGGCGATGCTGCCGGCCACCGCGCCGGCGACCGGCATGGTGGTGGCGTAACCGTTGTTCTCGCAGACGAACAGCACCGGCACCCGCCAGAGCGCGGCCAGGTTGAACGCCTCCAGCAGCATCCCCTCGTTGACAGCGCCGTCGCCGAAGAAACTCACCCCTACGGTGTCGCGGCCCCGGCGACGGTGGGCCCAGACCGCGCCCGTGATGATCGCCCCGGAGGCGCCGACTATCGCGTTGGCGCCGAGCACGCCGATGCTCAGGTCGGCGGCGTGCATCGAGCCGCCCCGGCCGGCGTTGAGGCCGGTGACCCGGCCGCACAACTCGGCGAGCATCCGGGCCGGGTCGGCCCCACGGGCCAGGACGTGCCCGTGCCCGCGGTGGGTGCCGGCGAGCACGTCGTCGGCGTCCAACGCGGCGCAGACGCCGGCGGCGATCCCCTCCTGACCGAGGTACGGGTGGATGCCGCCGACGATCTGCCCGCCGTGGACCAGCTCCACCGCCCGTTCCTCGAACCGGCGGATCAGCCGGACCGTGCGGTAGAGCCGGACCGGGTCGGCGTCGGTCACGCGGGCCCCTTGATGGCGGCCAGGATGTCGTCCCAGAGCCGGGCCCGGGCGGCGAGGGCGGTGTTGACAGTGTCGGCGCACTCCTGCCACTTGCTGTCGTCGTCGCCGCACAGGTCTGCGAGCATCTGCATGGCCATCGGGGTGTGCTGTTCGCCGTCGACCTCGATGTGCCGGTGCAGGTAGTCGACGAAGGTGTGCAGCCGGTTGCTGTGCTCGTTGACCGACACGACCTGGGTGAACATGTCCGGGATCAGGTCCTCCCGGCCGAACGCGAAGGCCGCCGCCTGGCAGTGCACCGGGGTGGACTCGATGATCTGCCAGGTGGTCGCGGCGAACCGCGCCGACGCGGCCGGCACCCCGGCCTCGGCGAGCGCCTCGGTGACCGGTCGGCCGGCGCGCAGCAGGT
Source organism: Micromonospora sp. NPDC048843 (assembly GCF_040649965.1). Lineage (NCBI taxonomy): Bacteria > Bacillati > Actinomycetota > Actinomycetes > Micromonosporales > Micromonosporaceae > Micromonospora > Micromonospora sp. NPDC048843. The sequence continues at coordinate 31,673 of NZ_JBEZGJ010000025.1, read as the reverse complement.
CGACCAGCGCGTTCACCGCCGTGGTGTCCGCGCCGGCCTCGGCCATGCCCTGCACGTACAGCTCGAAGTGGCTGATGTAGCCGCCGCCCAGCTCGTCGCTCTCCTCGACCATGACGATGTCGTTGATGAGGCGGCGGCTGCCGGTCGGACCGGTCGGGATCCACGGCACTGTGACGCAGGTCAGTTGCCGTTGCAGCGACTTCAGCAGGGACATGAAGTCCCAGACCGCGAAGACGTGGTGCTGCATGAAGGTGACCAGCGCCTCGTGGGTGTCGAGGTTGGCGTAGAGCGGGTGCTTGACCACGGCGTCGCGCCGGTCGGTCACCGCCTGCTCCAACCGCTCGATGCCCGGGTGGGTCCTACCCCAGTCGTACCGTGACATGTCAGCCTCCCTGCTGGGCGCGGTGGCGCCAGATGACCGGGCAGTAGTCGGGGTCCGCGTAGTCCGGCCGCCCGTCGTGGGTGCGGCGGACCAGCACGTCGTGGTTGTACGCGGCGAGCGTGCCGTCGGAGAGCGGATACTCCCGCCAGGCGTTGTCGCCGTCCTGCAGGTGCAGCGAGATCGCCTGTCGGGGACGGCCGCTGACGTTGGGGCCGCTGCCGTGGTAGGTGCGGCAGTGGTGGAAGCTCACGTGTCCCTTGGGGATCACCATCGGGATCTTGCGGATCTCCGCGCCGTTGTACGCGGCGTTCTCGGCCAGCATCTCCTCCAGCTGGCTGCGGTCCCGGTCGGCGAAGTGCCGCACCACCGTGTCGTCGGCGCCGATCTCCTTCCACCGGTGCGAACCGTCGACCATCGTGATGGTGCCCATCTCCTCCCCGCAGTCGTGGAAGGGGACGAACGCGGTGAGCATCTTCTCCGACGACGAGGACGCCCAGTAGTGCTTGTCGAAGTGCCAGGGCACGATGTTGCTCGGCTCACCGGAGATCGGCGGCTTGTAGATCAGCGTGGACTGGAAGACCCGGATCTCGTCGGCCTGGGCGAGCCGGGCGGCGACAGCGCCGAGCAGCGGCTTGCGCAGGATCGCGCCGAGCCCGTCGTGCTCGTGGTGGACATAGTCGTTGTGCCGCTGCACCGGGCCCGAAGACTGCTCCCAGTAGGCCAGCTTCGGTGGGCGTACCGGCAGCCGCCGGTCCCGCTCCCCGTCGTAGTAGCGCTGCGTGGCGGCGGCGAGGGCGTCCACCTCCTCGTCGGTGAACACCTTTCCCGACAGGTACCAGCCGTGCTCGGCGTAGTGCCGCACGTCGTCGTCGGACGGCAGCAGCGCCCGCTCCTCGGCGGTCAACGTCGGCTCGTACTCCGTTGCGGTCACTGTGCCTCCTTGGTTCGCGACTGCGGGGCTCGCAAACCCGGCTCACTCCTCGCGCTCACGCCCCCACCCCCTGTGGCGTGGCCGCCACGGCGGCCAGTTCCCGCTCCTTGGCCTCGTAGAGCGCCTTGATGTTGCCGCTGCCGAAGCCCCGCGCGCCGCGCCGCTCGATCAGCTCCAGGAAGAGCGTGCGACGCACGTGCATCGACTCGGCGAAGATCTGCAACAGCTGGCCGTCGTGGTCGGAGTCGACGAGCACACCCAGCTCACGCAGCCGGTGCAGTGGGGCGTCGATCCGACCGACCCGCGCCTCCAGGGCGTCGTAGTAGCTGGCGGGGGTGCCCGCGAAGCGCACCCCACGCCGGCCCAGCGCCTCGACCGCGCCGACGATGTCGTCGGTGCGCAGCCCCAGGTGCTGCACTCCCCCACCGGCGTGCTGGTCGAGGAACGCGTCGATCTGCCCGGGCCGCCGGGTGCGGTCCGGTTCGAGCAGCACCACGGTGACCCGCCCGGACGGGCTCTGCACCACCTTGGAGTTCATCCCCTGCCCGTCGACCTCGATGTGCTCCTCGAAGATCTGCGCGAAGTCGAACAGCGCCTCGAAGTGCCGGACCGTCTCGTCGAGCTGGCCGGGCGGCACGCAGACCGCCAGGTGGTCGATCTCGGCGAGCACCGGCGGGTGGCCGTCCGTCGTGGACGCCGCCGCGGTGATGGCGCCGGGCAGGAACTCGCCTCCCTCGCCCCGGCGCTGCACCAGCCGGTGCCGCACGTCGGCGAAGCCGTCCACCTCGGCGATCACCACCTCGGCGTCCGCGCCGGTGCGGGTGGTCGGCGGCGTCACCCCGGTCGCGCCCCGACCCACCAGCTCGGCGTACGCGGCCGACACGTCGTCGACCTCGACGGCGACGACCCCGATGCCGTCACCGTGGCGTTGCACGTACCGCGACGCCGGATGCTCGGCGCTCAGCCCGGAGGTGAGCAGCAACCGGATGTCGCCGTGGCAGAGCAGCAGCGAGCGCTGCCCCGCCAGCCCGGTCTCCGGACCACCCTGGCCGCAGATCTCGAAGCCGACGGCGGTGCTGAAGTAGAAGGCCGCCTGTCGGGCGTCCCCCACGTAGAGTTCGATGTGGTCGATACCACGGATGTCCATGTCCCCTGAAACCCTTCCCACCCGATTCCCCCTGCGTTGCCGTCCGGGCACACCCCGCCCGGGATGCCGCCTCGATCACCCCCTCGGCTCGGCGACGCGCGCCAGCAGCAGGCTCACGTTCTGGCCGCCGAACCCGAACGAGTTGGTGACCGCGTACTCCAGGTCGGCCTTGCGGGGCGTGCCACGGATGTGGTCCGCCGGGCAGGCCGGATCCGGATCGTCGAGGTGGTACGTCGGCGGCAGCAGCCCCCGACCGAGCGCCAACGCGGTGGCCGCCGCCTCCAGCACCCCGGACGCGCCGAGCAGGTGACCGGTGAGGGCCTTGGTGGAGCTGACCGGCACACCGCCGACGCCGAAGACGTCGGCCAGGGCGGTGGTCTCCGCGACGTCACCGAGCTTCGTGCCGGTGCCGTGCGCGTTGACGTAGCCGACCGCCGCCGCCGGCACACCGGCGCTGCGCAGCGCCCGGCGGATGCACGCCGCCGCGCCGGCGCCGTCCGGGCGCGGGGCGGTCGGGTGGTACGCGTCAGTCGTCGCGCCGTGGCCGGCCACCTCGGCGTACCCGGCGACGCCGCGCGCCGCGGCGTGCTCGGCGCGTTCGAGCACCAGCAGCGCGGCACCCTCGGACAGCACGAACCCGCTGCGGGAGGTGTCGAACGGCCGACTCGCCCGGCCCGGGTCGGTGCCGGCGCGCGCCAACGCCCGCGCGTTGCCGAAGGTGTCGGCGAAGGTCGGGAAGAGCGGTGCCTCGCTGGCCCCGCAGAGCACCACGTCGGCCTCTCCGGTCGCGATGAGCCGCACCCCGTCGGCGACCGCCTGGGCGCCGGAGGCGCAGGCCGTGCCGACCGACGAGCTGTAGCCCCGGATGCCGTGCGCGATGGCGATCCGCGCCGCCGGCATGTTCGGCAGGATCCCGGTGAGCAGGTACGGGCTGACCGCCGCCCGACCCCGGGCCGCCCGCGCCAGCACCTGCGACTCAAGGGTGGCCATTCCGCCGACCCCACCGACGATCACACCGATCCGGTCGGGGTCGACGTCGCGGCCCACCTCGATGCCGGCGTCGGTGAGAGCGTCGGCGGCGGCGAGCAGGGCGAGGACGACGATCCGGTCCAGCACCCGGGTTTCCGGCCCGGACGCGACTGTGCGTGGGTCGATGTCGGGCAGCAGGCCGGCCACGTCCAGCGACGTGCTCGCCGGGTGCCCCTCGGGCGGGCGGGTCAGCCCGGACCGGCCCGTGGTCAGCGCGTCGAAGGTTTCCTCGACGCCCCGCCCGACCGGTGTGAACAGACCCATCCCCGTGATCAACGCGGTCACGCCGCCGCTCCGCTTCGCTCGCTCATGACGTGGCCTCGGTGAGGTAGCGCTCGCGCAGGACCACCTTGCGGACCTTGCCGGTCACGGTGACCGGGATGTCGGCGGAGCGCACCGGCACGACCCTGCGCAGTGTGGCGCCGACGTCCGGTCCGAGGGCGGCGCGGACCCGCTCGGTGCGGTCCTCGGCCTCGTCGGCGCCGGCGGCCAACTCGAGCAGCACGTCGGTGACGACCGCGCCGGCCTCGGCGACGATCACCACTGTGCAGTCGGTGACGTCCGGGCAGGCGGCGAGAATGCGCTCCTCGGACAGCGCTGTGTAGAAGCGCCGCCCGTCACCGGCGTCGACCGAGTCCACCGCCCGGTCCAGGTGGTAGTAGCGGCCGTCGGCGTCGGCGCGGACCAGGTCACCGGTGAGGTACCAGCCGCGCTGGCGGAAGCGGTAGGTGGTGACCGAGTCGTTCCAGTAACCCCGGAACAGCGACGGTGAGTCGATGCCCAGGAAACCCACTTCGCCGACCGGCACCGGCTCGCCGTCGGCGTCGAGCACCGCGACTGTGGCGAACCGGTACGGGCGGCCGATGCAGCGGCCGTACCGGTCGGTGTCGGCGCGGTGGGTGATGTGGAACATCGAGTGCCCCATCTCGCTGGAACCCAGCCCGTCGATGAAGACCGAGCCGGGCACCTTCGCCACCCCGTCGCGGGTGATGGTGTCGCGCCAACCGACAGCGACCAGGCGGCGGATGTGCGGCTCGTGCGAGGCGTCGCCGGTGTTGAACCACAGCCGCACCGAGTCCAGGTCGTACCCGGACAGGTCGAAGCGGGCCAGCTCCGCCCAGGTGACCGAGAAACCGAACACCCCGTCGGGGCGCCAGCGTTGGATGGCGTCCAGCACCCGCTCGCCGCCCTGCTCGGAGAGCAGGAACATCTGCGCGCGGTTGCCCAGCGCCTGGTTGACCATCAGCACAGTGGCGGTGTGCGGTGCGGGCAGCGCGTTGAGGATCCGGGTGGTGCCCTGCGCCTGCGGCATGGTGAGCAGGTGCCGGGTGGCCGCGAAGAGGCTGGCGTGCGAGTGCAGCACCGCCTTCGGCACCCCGGTCGTCCCGGAGGTGTGGGTGATCACGATCGGGTCGTCCGGGTGGTGCCGGTAGTGCGCAGGGGCCGTGGCCGGGTCGCCCGTGCCTGCCTGCGCGGGGGTGCCGAGCACTGGTACGCCCAGGTCGTGCCCGGCCAGCAGCGCGGTGTGCTCGTCGTCGGCCAGCACACCGACGCCCCGCAGCCGACGGATGTACTCGGCGGCGATCTCCGGGCGGAGTTTGCCGTTCATCAGCGCCGGGATCGCCCCGAGCCGGGCCAGCGCCAGGTAACTGAGCACCATGTCGGCGGCGGCGGTGGCCCAGACGGCGACCGGGTCGCGGGGGCGTACCCCCTGTTCGTGCAGCCAGGCGGCGCGGGCGGCGACCCGCTCGTCGAGCCGCCCCAGCGTCAGCGGCGTCTCGGCGGGGTGCCCGTCGACGGCGGTGTCGAAGGTCAGGCCGAGCCCGTCCGGGTCGGCGCCGTGCGCCAGCACCCGGGCCAGGACGTTGCCCGCACCCAGCTCGGTGTCGGCGGCCAGTGCGCCGCGCAGTCCCCGTGTCCTCATGGTCGTGCTCCTCCCCCCAGCAGCACCGCGACCGCCTCGGTGGGCCCGTCGGGTGCCTGTTCGATCAGGATCAGCAACACCTCGTCGGCGTCGCCGTCGTCGCGCAGCAGGTCGGCCTCGGCGACACCGTCGGTGTACGGGTCGCCGGTCGGGCTGAGGCAGACCACCGGGCCACGCAGGTCCCAGCGGGCCGCGAGGTGCCCGGCGACGCTGTTGGGCACGGACTGGAAGAAGAACAGCGGGCCGATCCGTCCGCCGGCCTCGACGGTGGCCCGTACGTGCTGGGCGCTGGCGAGATCACCGCTGGCGGTGACCAGCACGATTCCCGTCCGCACCCCGGCGGGCACTCCCGCCGACCCGTACCCCCGCCGCAGACACCGCTCGGCGACGGCCACCACCACCGGCGCGAAGTCCGAGTGCACGAACCCCGGCACCCCCGCCGCGCTGCCCCCGATATCCCCACCCTCGGGCCAGAAGGCCCGAGCCCTCTCCCCCGCCGATCTTGCGGTTTCGGTCGTCGGTATGGGTGCTTGGTCGGATTCGTCGGGGCAGAAAGTGCACGATCGCGGGGAGTGGGGGGCGGTCATCCGACGCCGACCAGGAGAGCGGTGTTGGCGCCGCCGAAGGCGGCGTTGAGGGTCAGGGCGTGGGTGGCTTCCGTCCTGTGGGGACGGTCCTTGACCACGTTCAGGGGGCAGGAGTCGTCGGGTCCCAGCCAGCCAACGTTGACCGGCAGTTCGCCGTGACGCAGCGCCAGTGCGGTGACCACCAGTTCGAGCAGCCCGGACGCCTCCAGCGCGTGCCCGTGAACCGACTTCGTCGAGCTCACCGGGACCCGGGGGGCATGCCCGCCGAGGGCCCGGCGCAGGGCGGCCGCCTCGGCGGCGTCGCTCTGCGCGGTGCCGGTGGCGTTGGCGTTGACGTAGCCGACGGACTGCGGTGGCAGCCCGGCCCGGCGCAGCGCGCCGCCGATCGCGCGGGCCAGCCCGGTGCCACCCGGTTCCGGCTGGCAGGGATGGAACGCGTCGCCGGCCCGCCCCCAGCCGACCACCGAGGCCACCGGATCGACACCGCGTCGTCGGACGGTGCTCGACTCCAGCACCACAGCGGCCACACCGTCACCCAGCAGCAACCCCCGGCGGCCGGCGCTGAACGGGCGGACCGCCCCGTCGACAGCGAGGGCGCGGCCGGCGTCGAAGAGCGCGAACTGGTCCGGTTCCACCAGGTAGCCGGCCGCGACCACCACCCGCTCGACATCACCGCGGCCGATCCGGGCTGCGGCGTCGGCCACCGCCGTACTGGCCGACACACAGGCGCTGGTATAGACCCGGGTGTGACCCGAGAGTCCACATCGGGCGGCAAGCTGACCGGCGAGCACGGCCGGCGTCGTACCGAGGGTCGGGCCTGCACCGGCGGCCGGGCCCGTACCGAGGGCCGGGCCGCCGTGCACGGCGAGCAGCAGGGCGCATCCGGCGCGCTGCGCGCGGTCCAGGCCGGCCGCCCGACAGGCCGCGTCGATCCCGGCGGCCAGCTCGTCGGTGAGGGTAGCGATCTCGGGCAGTGTGGCCGCCACTGTGACCCGGCGGGCGGCGGTGTCGAATCGGCTCACCGGTCCGAACGCCGGTACCCCGGCCAGCACACCGGCGAGCTGCGCGTCGGCGCCCCGCCCAAGGGCGCTGACCGCGTGCACACCGGTGAGCTGGGCGACGCGCGGCTCAACCATCTGCGGAGGCGGTCAGCGACGCCCGGAACACCGCCAGGGCGTCGTCGACGGTGCGGATGCCGGCCAGTTCGTCGTCGGTGAGGTCGAGCCGGCGTTCGTAGCGCTGCTCGACGAGGTGCACCAGCCAGGCGAGCTCCATCGAGCCGATCCGGTCGGACACCTCGGCAGCCGGTTTCGCGGTGAGTTCGGCGAGCATGGTCATCAGGTCAGCTCGCCCCAGATCGGGCTGACCGCTCATCAGCCTTTGTCGCTCGTCGCCTCGGTGACGCGGTTGGCGACCATCGTGGTGAACTCGCCGACCGTCATGAGGGCGAGCTGCTCCGACTCGTCGTCGGCGAACGTCAGGCCGTACCGGTCCTCGACCCGGACGGACAGATCGGCCAGGGCGAGAGACTCCAGGTCGACGCCGGACGGGCCGAGCGTGGTGTCGTCGTCGAGCCCCTCGACGTCGTAGTTCATGTCGGCGAGCTGCTCGACGACGAAGGCGCGGACCTCGGCTCTCATGGATACCCTCTCTGCGTGGCTCAGCTGACGGTGTCCGGTCGGGACACCGTCTACGTGTGGGTCGACCGGGACGCCGGCGGTCAGCCGGATCCGGCCGCTGTGCTGGTGCGGCGGGCTGGTGCCCTGCTGCTCGGTCGCCCGGAGACCGAGCTGGTGCTGACGCACGACCGCGAGGGACGGCCGGTCGTCCGGGTCGACGAGGTGACCGGGTCGGTCGAGCTGGCGGTCAGCGTCAGCCGCACCCCAGGGCTGGTGGTGGTCGCCGCCCGTCGGGCCGACGCGGTCGGGGTGGACGTGGAGCGGATCCGCCCGCTGCCGGCGCTCGCGCTGGCCCGCCGCTGGTTCCCGCCCGCCGAGCTGGCCTGGTTGGGCGATCGGCCAGAGGCCGACCGGACGGCGGATTTCCTGCGGCTGTGGACCGCCAAGGAGGCGGTCGGCAAGGCGCTCGGGCGGGGGTTGCGCGGCGGCGGGCTGCGCCGGTTGATGCCGCCGCCGGGGCTGCCGTTGCGACAGGTGCCCGGCGCCGAGCCCCTGCGGGTCGGTCACCCGCGGCTCGGCGGGGGCGTCGTCCTGGCGGTCGCCGCGCGGGCGAGCGCGCAGGTCGACGTCGAGGTGGTGCAGCGGCCCGGTCACGGGGTGACCGCCGAGCGCAGCGCGTCGGTCGAGCGAACCAGCTTGCCGGTGGTGGTACGAGGCAACTGATCGAGCAGGTGCAACGCCCGGGGCCGTTTGTAGCCGGCCAACCGTTCGGCGAGGAGCTCGTCCAGCGTCTCCTCGGACAGCGGTCCGTCGGGCTGGACGTACGCGGTGATGCCGTCGTCCCAGACCACCACGGCGGCGGCAACCCCGGTCAGCTCGGCGACGGTGGCCTCCACCTCGGTCAGGTCGACCTTCATCCCGCCGACGGAGACCTGCGAGTCGAGCCGACCGCGCACAGTGACCAGGCCGGAGTCCTCATCGACGGTGCCGGCGTCGCGGGTGTGCAGCCAGCCGTCGGACCAGCGGGTCGGGTCGCTCAGGCCGACGTACGGCGACGCCGGGCAGGACACCCACAGCTCACCGCCGGACTCGCGGACCTCGATCCCGGGTACGGGGGCGATCGACGGTCGGTGTGACCCGTACAGGTCGGTGCCGATCACCCCGACCTCGGTCATCCCGTACATGTTGCCCAGCGGCACCCCGTACCGGTCGGTGAACGCCCGGGCGACGGCGGCCGGCACCAGCTCGCCCCCGGTGGTCATCCGCCGCAGCTGTGGCAGTGGCCCGGTCGGTCGGGTGGAGGCGAGCAGTCCGATGTGGAATGGCACACCGAGCACCGTGGCCGGTGTGGTGCCGGCGCTGATCGCGGCCAGCACGGCATCGCCGCTGAGCCGCTCCGGCGGCACCAGCTCGACCCCTGCGTGCAGCCCGTAGAGCAGGCCACCGACCAGGCCGAGCACGTGCACCATCGAGGGCAGCAGGATGATCCGCTCGCCGGGCAGCGCCACCCCGTCGATCAGGGTGTAGCGGTGCACCTCGGCGACCAGGTCGGCGGCGGTGCGGCCGATCACCTTGGACGGGCCGGTGGAGCCGGAGCTGAGCTGGATCACGGCGTGGCCGCTGACCGCCGGGCGGTCGGCGTACCGGGTGACGCCCTCGGTGACGTCGACGAAGATCTTCAGCGCGCCGCCACCGGTTCGTACCGGAGCGACCACGACCTGCGGGCTCAACCGGGCCAGCGCCCGGTCCACCTCGTGGTCGGTGAGCCGGTGGTCGAGCAGGATCGCCTGCCCCCCGGCGCGCCAGGTGGCGAGCAGGTTCACCACGTACGCCAGCGACGGTGGCAGCCGCAGCGCCGCAGCGCCACCGGGGCGCAGTCCGGCGGTGGTCAACCGGTCCTGCGCGGCGGTGACCAGCCGGTGCAGGGTGGCCCTGTCGACGGGATCGGGCAGACGGAGACAAACGTCGGTCGGGTGGCCGGCGAAGAGGACTTCGTCCACCCAGCCGGGGTCGGTCGCCGTAGGATCTTCTGCCGTCACTGCCGTTCACCGCCCAGCATGAAAGAGGGCGAATCCGCCCATCACGTACGCTTGTCGGGGTGCTGCGGGGAACCATACGACCACCGACGGCGGCATTGCTAGATGCGAATGGATGGATCAAAAGCAGCGGCCAGCCGGATTGCCGACAGCCCGTTCGGCGGGCAGGATCGGGCGGGCGACTTGGCAGAGCGTCACCGAGGCATGACCCCTAGTACAACCGTCGCGCGCTGCCAGCCGGACGGCCGATGGCGTCGCGGTCGCCGGTCGAGCCGGACGACGCTCGGGCGCTAGCCGGGTTTGATGCTGGCGAGCTGGACCAGCAGCTGGACCAGCCGGTACGCCTCGGCGACGTCGACGGCGTGGAAGGCGACCGTCCGACCGCCGCCGACGCGGGTCACGCCCGGCACCAGAGTGGCGAGGTCGACCATGTACGGGCCGTACAGGTCAACCTCGACGTCCAACGGCCCGGCCATCTTCGCCGGGGGAATCGAGGCGCGCCGGGCGATCGCGTCGGCGGCAGCATGGCGCAGCCGCTCCCGGGCCTCCTGAGGATGCAGGGCCACCGCGGCGGCCTGCCCCAGGGTCTGCTTGACGGCGACGGTGACAGCCGAGGGCACCAGCTCACTGAATTCCGTGCAGGCGGTGTCGTCTCCGCTGAGCAGGACGACTGGCGCGTCCAGGTGCCCCGCCATGGCGACGTTGAGGCCGATCTCACCCAACGATCGGCCGGCCACCCGTACGTCGAGAACGGCGTCACTTATCGTGTGGGCCAGCACGGCGGGCCCGGCACCGGCCCGAGCGTGATAGCCGATGAGCAGAACGGCATCCGTCTGCTCGTCCAGCCCCGCGAGCATGCCCAGCGGGCGGGGTTTGCCTCGCACGAGGTGAGCACGCCGGTCGAGGTCCTCCGGCAGGATGTTCCGAAACGTTCCGTGTGCGTCGGCGACCCACACCACCGCGTCGGGTTCGGCATCGAGGACCCCGGCGATCACCGCGTTCGCCTCGGCCGTCATCAACGCCCGGCCCCGCTCGTAGTCGTACCGATCCGGGTTCGTCTCGGTGGAGTGCACGATCCCCGAGATGCCTTCCAGGTCCACCGAGATCAGCACCTTCATGACTCCAGGACCCTACGCGCTCCGGAGACGATGTCGACCCCGCGCGGCGCAGCCCCGTCCCACCGCGCCGATCTCGTAGTTGCGGTCGTCGGAAAGAGAGCCGCCGATCTTGGACTTGTGGCGCCTGGATGGTCACGGCAAGGGGCAATTGTCCCCCACCACAACTCCATGATCGACGGGCGCGGGCGCGGGCGCGGGGGCGGGGGGCGGGGGCAGGGCGGCGCGGGGCGGGGGGCGGGGGCGTCAGGCTGGGGCTGAGGCTGGGGTTTGGGCGTGGATGTGGAAGCGCAGCGAACGGGCGTCGGTGAAGCACTCCCGCATCGGGCGCACCAACTCCCGGTGCTCCGGGCTGCGTTCCCAGTCTTCGAAGTCGGCCAGGCTCGCCCACTCACTGGTGATCAACCACTGCTCCGGGTCGGTCGACGACCGGCACACCTGGTCGACCAGGTGCCCCGGGACACCGCCGGCGACCAGGTGCCGCACCTGTTCGTACGCGGCGAGGAACTGCTCGGTGCGTGGCAGCGGCACCCGTACCAGAAAGACCACCCGGGCCCGTTCGTCGCTCATGACGCCTCTCCCCTCATCGGCGCGGCCCCACGCAGGACCAGCGCGCTGTTGAACCCGTCGAAACCCCGCGCGCAGATCAGGGCGAGTCGGCTGCGCGGTCGGCGGTGCTCCCGCAGGAAGTCCAACTCGCAGCCCTCAGCCACCTCGTCCGGTCCCGCCGACGCGGGCAACGTGTCGTGAGCGAAGGCGAGCAGCGCGGTGGCCACGTCCAACGCCGAGCCGCCCTGGTACGCCCGACCGGTCAGCGGTTTCTGCGTGGTCACCGGGGGCTGCCGGTCGGCGAACACGGCCCGCAGCGCCTCGGCCTCGCTGCGGTCGTAGCGGGGCACGCCGAGAGCGTCGGGCAGCACCACGTCGATGCCGGCGGCGGCGACGCCCGCGCGGTCCAGGGCCAGCCGCATCGCCCTCGCGTACTGGGCTGGGTCGCCGCTGCTCTCCGCCGTGGTGTGCGCGGCGTCGTGGGTGGAGCCCCAGCCGCTCACCTCGCCGTAGACCCGGGCGCCCCGGGCCAGGGCGTGCCCCAGCTCCTCCACCACGAACACCGCGCCGCCCTCGGCCGGCAGGTAGCCGCTGGCCGCGGCGTCGAACGGCCGGTACGCCCGCTCCGGGTCGGCGACGTCACTGAGCAGCCCCGAGCGGAGCTGGCAGGCGAGCGCGTACGGGCTCAACGGGCATTCGGTCGCCCCGGCGATCACGACCGGGGTGCCCCGGCGTACGGCGCGGGCGGCGTGCGCCAGGCTGTCCAGCCCACCGGCCGACTCCGCGACCAGCACCCCGCTCGGGCCCTTGAACTGGTGGTGGATGGAGAGCTGCCCGACGCTGGCCGCGTAGAACCAGGCGATCGACTGGTACGCCCCGACCGTCCGCGACGTGCCGCCCCACAGCCGTTGCAGTTCCCGCTGACCGAACAGGTTGCCCCCGGACGAGCTGGCCAGGGTCACCGCGTAGCCGTACGGGTCGGGGGCCCGGTCGGGCAGGCCGGCGTCGGCCAGCGCCAGCCGGGTGGCGGCGAAGCCGAGGTGTGTCCACCTGTCGGTCTGCACCAACTGCCGACTGTCGGCGTAGGAGTCGGCGGTGAAGCCGGGCACCTCCCCACCGAAGCGGGTCGGATAGCCGGCCGGGTCGAACAATGTGATCGGCCCAGTCCGGCGGGTGCCGGCGAGGACCGTGCGCCAGTGCGCGTCCGCGCCGATGCCGCTGGGTGCGACCACCCCGATGCCGGTCACCACCGCCCGGGCCGTCGTGCCGCCACCGTGCGAGGCGGCGCTCACGCCGCCACCGCGCCGAGCATCCGACGGAAGACCATCGCCGACTGGAAACCGCCGAACCCGCTGCCCACCGACAGGGCCACGTCCACCGGGACCTCCCGTGCCTCATTGGGTACGTAGTCCAGGTCGCACTCCGGGTCCCGGGTGCTCCAGTTCGCCGTGGGCGGCACCACACCGAACTCGATGGCGAGGGCACACGCGGCCATCTCGATCGACCCGATCGCGCCGAGCGAGTGCCCGACCATCGACTTGATCGAGCTGATCGGTATCCGGTACGCGGCCTGACCCAGCGCCCGCTTGAACGCGGCAGTCTCGTGCCGGTCGTTCTGCCGGGTGCCCGAGCCGTGCGCGCTGATGTAGGAGACCTGCTCGGGCAGGATCCTGCCCTGCCGTAGCGCGTCGGTGACGGCGAGGCCCATCTCCAGTCCGTCCGGCCGCAACCCGGTCATGTGGAAGCCGTTGCTGCGGCTGGCGTACCCGGCCACCTCGCAGTAGATGTGCGCTCCCCGTCGCCGGGCGTGGCCGGCCTCCTCCAGCACCAGCACCGCCCCGCCCTCGGCCAGCACGAACCCGTGCCGGTCGGCGTCGAACGGGCGGGAGGCGTGGGCCGGGTCGTCGTTGTCCGGGCTGGTCGCCTTGATCGCGTCGAACGAGGCGACAGTGACCGGCGAGATCGGCGAGTCGGACGCACCGGCCAGCATCACGTCCGCCTCACCGTCCACGATCATCTGATGGGCGTACCCGATCGCGTCGATGCCGGAGGTGCAGCCGGTGGAGACCACCTGCGCCGGGCCGTGCAGCCCGTGCCGGCAGGCCACGTCCGCCGCGAGGCTGCTGGGCACCAGCGCCTGATAGAGGTACGGGCCACCGCGCGTCCCGTCCACCAGCCACCGTCGACCGTGCTCGCTCACCGTGACGTACTCCTGCTCCAACGCCATCGTGCCGCCCACCGCCGTGCCCAGCACCACCCCGGCCCGGTCCCGTTCCGCGTCCGTGAGCACCAACTGGGCGTCGGCCACCGCCTCGGCGGAACAGGCCAGCGCGAACTGCACGTACCGGTCGGCCCGGCGTCGCTCGGCCTCGCTCAGCCCCGCCGCGACCGGATCGAAGTCGCACTCCGCAGCGATCTGCGACCGGAACGCCGACGGGTCGAAGAAACTGATCCGGCGGGTGGCGGTCCGCCCCTCGGTGATGGTCTTCCAGAAGCGGTCCCGGCTGGCGCCGCCCGGGGCGACCACCCCGATCCCGGTCACCACCGTGCGGCGCCCGGTCATCGCGTCACCTCTGTTCGCGACTGCGGGGCTCGCAAACCCGGCTCACTCCTCGCGCTCACGCTGCCACCGACGGTTCGCGACTGCGGGGCTCGCAAACCCGGCTCACTCCTCGCGCTCACGACGTGCCCCGCTGTTCGACAAGCTCGGTGTCGACGTGGCCCAGTTCGGGCCGGGGGGCGAGCGGGCCCAGGTGGAAGACCACCTCGGCCGGCTCGACGCCGGTGTTGCGCAGCCGGTGCCGCACGTTCACCGGTACGAACAGCCCCTCACCGGCGGCCAGCAGCGTCGGCTGGTCGTCCAGGTCGACGGTGATCGCGCCCCGGACCAGGTACAGGAACTCCTCGCTGTACGGGTGGTAGTGCTCGGCGATCCGCTCCCCCGGTTCGAGCGTGGCCACCCCGAGAAAACCTGAGGTGCTGCCGACGGTGCGGGGGCCGAGCAGCACCCGCAGCTCACCGCCGCGCCGACGGTCGGCGGGTACGTCCCGGGCGGCGATCGGGCGGGTGCTCAGGTCACTCATCGTCGGCTCCCGTCGGTGCGTCGCTGGCGGTCGGGCTGCCCTGGTCGGCGCGCTGCCAGGCGATCCGCTCCACCCGGTCCTTGATCACCGCGAGTTGGATCACGCTGTTGGTGTTGATCCGCTCGGTCATCGCGGCGTTGTCGACCGGCGCGGTCGGCTTCATGGCGAAGTCCTGCGTCCAGGTCATCCGGGTCCCACCGGCCTCCTCGGTGTAGCGCCAGTGGATGCGCATGTACTCGAACGGCCCGGTCTCCACCCGGTGCGCCCGGACCTGCCTGCTCACCGGGTCGGCGGTGCGCTCGCTGACCCAGCTCCAGGACACCCCGTTCTCGTCGGGGTACATGGTGAGGCGGAACCGCACCGTGTGCCCCTCGCGGTGCAGGATCTCCACCACCGCGTACTCGGTGAACAGCTCGGTCCAGTTCGCCACGTCGTTGGTGACCTCCCAGACAAGTCCCAGCGGCGCGTCGATGACCACGCCGTTCTCGGTGTGCCCGGGCGGGTCGGCGCGGCGGGCGACAAGGTCGGCCACCGCCGGGATGCTCAACTGTCCGGCCTGCTCGGGGATGGCCACCTGCCAGCGGTCGGCGACGACCGCCGAGAGTTCCAGCAGGGCGAGCGAGTCCATGCCCAGCTCCTCGAGCGACGCGGCGGGCGCCCGGGCCGCGGCGTCGGCGTCCAGCCCGCAGTGCGCCACCAGGATGTCGGTGATCTCGGCGGTCATCGGGCGACCATGGGTGACGGTCATCGGGTCCTCCTGTGGGTTGCGTCGGGATCTGCGGCGGGCGCGGTGCGAGGTGCGGGAGTGACCGTCGGCCCCGGCGCGGGCGCGGCGAGCAGGCGGTCGACCAGGCCGGTGGTGTAGCGGCCCTTGCGGAATGCGGCGTCGTCGAGGACCCGCCGGACGAACGGGATGGTGGTGTGCACGCCAGGACCGGCGACGTCGAACTCGTCCAGGGCACGTTCCAGCCGGTTGAGGGCCAACTCCCGGTCGGGCGCCCACACGATCACCTTGGCGAGCAGCGAGTCGTACCAGGGGCCGACCAGGTAACCGGCGCTGGCGTGGGTGTCCACCCTGGTGAACGGGCCGCCGGGTGGGGTGAATCGCACCAACCGGCCGGGGGTGGGGGCGAAGTCGCGCTCGGGGTCCTCGGTGTTGACCCGACACTCCACAGCGACGCCGTGCAGGCGGATCTCCTCCTGCCGCCACCGCAGCGGTACCCCGGCGGCGATGTGGAGTTGCTCGTGCACCAGGTCGATGCCGGTGACCATCTCGGTGACCGGATGCTCGACCTGGATCCGGCAGTTGATCTCCAGGAAGTGGAACTTCTCCTCGGCGTCGACCAGGAACTCCAGCGTGCCGGCACCGACGAAGCCGACCTGGAGCGCACCCCGCAGGGCGGTCTCGGCGATGGTGTCGAGAACGGCGGCGGCCAGCGCCGGGGCGGGCGCTTCCTCGACGAGTTTCTGGTGCCGGCGCTGCACCGAGCAGTCCCGGGTGCCCAGGTGCACCCCGTTGCCGTGGGCGTCGCAGAGCACCTGCACCTCGACGTGCCGCGCCTCGGTGAGGTAGCGCTCGACGTACACCCGGTCGTCGCCGAAGGCGGCCTGCGCGGCGGCCCGGGTCCGGGTGTACGCACGGCGCAGCTCGCCCGGTGTGTGCACCACTGTCATCCCCCGGCCCCCGCCCCCGGCGGCGGCCTTCACGATCACCGGGTAGCCGACGGTGTCGGCCACCTCGGCCGCCGCTGCGGCGGTCGGCACCGGCGCGACACTGCCCGGCGACAGCGGCAGGCCGGCGCGGCTCATCAGTGCCCGGGCCGAGGACTTGTCGGCCAGTGCGGCCATCACCGCCGGTGGCGGGCCGATGAACGTCAGCCCGTTGTCGGCGCAGATCTCGGCGAAGTCGGCGTCCTCGGAGAGGAAGCCGTAGCCGGGGTGCACGGCCTGCGCCCCCACCTGCCGGGCCGCCTCCACGATGGCGGCGGCGTTGAGGTAGCTGCGCCGACTCGACGCCGGTCCGATCCGGACGGCCTGGTCGGCGAGGCGGACCGCCGCCGAGTCGGCGTCGGCGGCGGAGTAGACCACCGCCGTTCGCACGCCGAGCTCCTTGCAGGCACGCAGCACCCGCAGCGCGATCTCGCCCCGGTTGGCGATCAGCACGGTCTCGAACATGGTCAACCACCCCGCGCCGTCATGCCGGGTCCAGTTCGACGAGCGGCTGGTCGTATTCGACTGGCTGGCCGTCCTCGACGAGGATCGCGGCCACCCGGCCGGCCCGGTCGGCGGTCACCTCGTTCATCAGCTTCATCGCCTCGACGATGGCCACCGGCTGGCCGGGGCGGACCAGGTCGCCCACCGCGACGAACGGCCGCGCGCCGGGCTCCGGCGCCCGGTAGAAGGTGCCGACGATCGGTGCCCGCACCGCGGCCCGCCCGGGCACCGGCGGCCGGACCGCAGGTGGTGTGCCGGACGCCGGCTCGGCCGCCGGTGCCGCCTCGGCCCGGGGCTTTGGTACGTCCGGTCGGGTCGCGTCCTCGGGGTGCCACTCGACCTCCAGCACCGCCGCCCCGCTGCGCAGCCGGATCCGGCGCACCGGCCCGGCCAGCTCGGCGATCAGGTGTTGCGCCTGGCGGCGCAGTCCGGCCAGCGCCGCCTCGCCGTCCACCCCCACGTCGTCGGACGCGTCGACTGTCGACAGCGCCCCGTCGCCGGCGGTCATCGCAGGCCCGCCCGAGCGCCGACGCGGTTCGCGCCGAACCGTCGGAAGCGTTGCCGGCGCAGGCGGACCAGCATGGCCGGTGGCACGTCCAGCAGCGGCAGGAGGTTGGCCAGCAGGGCCGCACGTAGGCGGTGGGCGGTGTCCGCCGGGTCGTCGTGCGCGGCACTCGACGGCTCCGACACGACCTCGTCGACCACCCCGAGCCGGCGCAGGTCGGGCGCTGTCAGTCGCAACGCGCGAGCCGCCTGCGGGGCCGCGGACCGGTCTGGCCAGAGGATCGCCGCACACCCCTCGGGGCTGATCACCGAGTAGACGGCGTTCTCCAGCATCAGCACCCGGTCGGCCACCGCCAGCGCCAACGCGCCGCCGCTGCCGCCCTCGCCGGTGATCACCGCGAGCACTGGGGTGGGCAGCACGGTGAGGGTGAGGATGTTCTCGGCGATGGCCGCCGCCTGACCCTGCTCCTCGGCGCTCACCCCGGGGTCGGCGCCGGGGGTGTCCACCAGGGTGACCACTGGCAGGCCGAGGCGGGCCGCGAGGCGCATGAGCCGCAGCGCCTTACGGTGCCCGGCCGGGCTGGCCATGCCGAAGTTGCGGGCGACCAACTCGGCGGTGGTGTGCCCCTTCTGGTGACCGATGACCATCACGTGCCGGCCGGCCAACCGGGCGACCCCACCCACGATGGCCGGGCAGTCCGCGCCGAGCCGATCGCCGTGCAGCTCCACGAACCCGTCGAAGACCGAGTCCAGATAGTCCAGTGTGGTGGGCCGCCCCGGGTGCCGCGCCATCCGGACGGTGTCCCACGCGTCGCGTACCGCCGGGGTGCCGGTGTCTCCCTCGGCCGCCGGCCCCGCCAGGGCCGCGCCGTCGTCGGCGAGGCGCTCGCGGTGCGACGCCGGCTCCTGCCGGGGTACGGGCGGACGCGCCGGACGGCCGGCGCGGGTCGCGGCGAGCAGCGCCATCAGCCGTCCGCGCAGCGACCGGCGCTGCACCACCATGTCGACCTGCCCGTGTCGGAGCAGGAAGTCGGCGGTCTGGAAGCCCTCCGGCAGGGCCCGCCCGGTGATCTGGCGGATCACCCGAGGGCCGGCGAAGCCCATCCGCGCGCCACTCTCGGCGAGTACCAGATCGGTGTTGGTGGCGAACGAGGCGGCCACCCCGCCGTAGGTCGGGTCGGTGAGGACGCTCACGGTGAGCAGCCCCGCCTCGCGCAACGCGGCGATGGCCTGACTGACGGTCGCCATCTGCATCAACGACAGCGCGCCCTCCTGCATCCGCGCCCCGCCGGAGGCGGTGATCAGGACCAGCGGGGTGCGGTCGTCCAGCGCCCGTTCGGCCGCCCGGGTGATCAGCTCGCCCACCGCGCAGCCCAGGCTGCCACCGAGGAAGCGGAAGTCCATCACCGCCAGGGCTACCGGGTGCCCACCGATGGTGGCCGTGGCGCAGACGACCCCCTCGGCCAGACCCGTGCTGGCCCGCGCACCGGTGAGCCGGTGCGGGTACGGCAGCATGTCGACGAAGTCGAGCGGGTCCGCCTCCGGCAACCGGTCGGGCAGCAGGCACAGCGAACCCGGGTCGACCAGTTGGCGCAGGCGCTCCGGCGCGCCGAGTCGGGCATGCTCGCCGCACTCCGGGCAGACGTCGAGGTTGCGGCGCAGCCGTTTGCGGTAGAGCAGGCTCGCGCAGCCCGCGCAGCGGGACCAGAGCTGCTCTTCGCGCGGCGCGGTGGCCGTCACGACCGCCGCCCGACGTCCGGGGCGTCGAACCGGTAGAAGCAGCGCGCCATGGCGTCGCGCGGCGAGCGCCAGGTCGACAGGTACGGCGACACGTACGGCCGCAGGCGGTCACTGACCCGGATGAACTCGGGGTGGTCACGAGCGGCCTCCACCGCGCCCTCCGCCGGCTGCGCGGTCTCGAGCAGGTGCACGTAGAGGTCGTGCAGTCGATACAGCGAGCGATGCCGGACACCGACCAGGCGCGGCAGCTCCGTCGCGTCCGACTCGGCGAAGATCTCGGCGACCCGCTCCTCGGCGGTCGGATCGACCTTCGCGACGATCAGTGATCGGTCCATACTGGGCCTCCCCCCACAGCGTCCGGCCGGCGACGGGTGGCCCCCGGACGCGCTGGACGACTGCCGACACGATGCGCCGATCCTCGTCACGGCGGCGTCACCGTGCCGGGTCGGCCAGCGACGGGCGGTGGTGACGCTGCGTTGACGCAACCTGTGCATCAGCTATGTGCCCGGCGCGTTCCACGCACTAATGTTTATGCAGTTCAGAACCGATCTCGGGTTGACTGTCGCTAATAGAAGGTCCACGCTGGCGTTGACGCAACGTGACCATTATTGATAATCTTCAGCGTGGTCAGCCCGGCGGCCTCGGCGGGCGGGGCCGCGCCCGGCCACGCCGCGATCGGCGGGGTCGACAGTGGCGTCGAGGGCAACCGATCCGGGACACAGCAGACAGTCGGGACGAGCGTTCCGCAGGGGGTGCCGCCGTGGCCGCTGATCCGTCCGTGCCGACCGCCGGAGACCCGCCCGAAAAGGGTGTCTCACTGCACCTGCTCGGAGGTTTTCGACTCCTCCGCGAGGCGGTGCCGGTCGTGGTGCCGCGCGGGCTGCAACGGGTGATCGCGCTGATCGGGCTGCGCCCCGGCGCCACCCGCAGCCAGCTCGCCGGGCTGCTCTGGCCCGACGCGTCGGAGGAACGGGCGCTGTCCTCACTGCGTACCGCGCTGTGGCGGCTGCGACAGGACCCGTGCTGCCCGATGACAGTGGCCAGCGACACCGTACGCCTCGGCCCGGCGGTCCGGCTCGACGTGGACGAGCTGGTCGGCACCGCGGCCCGGGTCCGGGACGGCGACGACCCGCGCACCGCGGCCGGGGCCCTCGCCGCCGGGCGGCACGACCTCCTGCCCGGCTGGTACGACGACTGGGTGCTGCTGGACCGGGAACGCCTGCGCCAACTCCGCCTGCACATGCTGGAACAGGTGGCCGGGCACCACCTGGCCGCGGGGCGGCACGGCGAGGCCCTCGAAGCCGCGTTGGAGGCGATGGCCGCCGAGCCGTTACGGGAGACACCACACCGACTGGTGGTCCGCATCCACCTGGCCGAGGGCAACGCCTTCGAAGCCGTGCACGCCTTCTACGTCTACCGGGACCTGTTGCGCCGGGAGCTGCGGCTGGAGCCGAGCCCCGCCATGAGCGCCCTGCTCGACGACACCCTCGCCCCGATCCGCCAGGCCAGCCGCGAGGCCATCACCGACCGCCCGTCACCCGCCGTTCGGCGTACGTGACGGCGGCGCCCGTCACCGCCCGGTCGGCGCACGTGACGGTGATGTGACAGGCGCTGCGGCACGGTGGGGGCACAGAGCACGTGGCACCGATCCCCGAGGGGTCGGGCAGGCCACCGGCGGAAGGGGTCCCATGAGTCGTCTACTGATCGTCAGCCGGATCATCCCGGGAGCGGAGGGGCGGGTCGCGCAGATCTTCGCCGAGTCCGACGCCACCGACCTGCCCGGCCTGACCGGTGTCACGCACCGATCCCTGTACTGCCTGCACGACCTGTGCGTACACCTGCTGGAGACCTCGGACGACCTCGACCCGGACGCGCTCGCGGCGGCCCGCAACCACCCGCTCTTCCGACAGGTCAACGAGCGGCTCTCCGCGCACACGTCGCCGTACCTGCCGACCTGGCGTTCCCCCCGGGACGCGATCGCTGGCTGCTTCTACCGGTGGGACGCCGCCGAGGCGCCCGCAGCGCGCCCGACCAGCACCGACGCGCCCGCCCCGCGGCCGGCCAGCACCGAGGCGCCCGCTCCTCGCCCGGCAGTTACCGAGGCGCCCGCCGCGCACCCGGCCGGCTGACATGTCCGCCGCGCCGCCGCACGTCCTGATCATCGGCGCGGGCACGGGCGGGCTGTGCCTGGCGCACGGCCTGCGCCGCGCCGGGATCAGCGTCGCCGTCTACGAACGGCACCGCGACCGCGCCGAGGGGCTGCTCGGCTACCGGGTCGGCATCGGCCCCACCGGTAGCCGGGCACTGCGGGAGTGTCTACCTCCGGAGCTGTTCGCCACCTTCCTGGCCACCTGCGCCCGGCCGCCGCACTACTTCAACGTCGTCACCCAGGGGCTCCGCCAGACCGCGTCGTTCGCGCTGCGGCCGAGCGCCGACCCGGTACGCACCGAACACTCGGTGGCCCGGATGGTGCTGCGCCAGGTGCTGCTGACCGGCCTGGAGGACGTGGTGCACTTCGACAAGACCTTCACCCGGTACGAGCAGCGCGACGACGGCACTGTCACCGCGCACTTCGCCGACGGCACCAGCGCCACCGGCGACCTGCTGGTGGCGGCCGACGGCACCCATTCCGCCGTACGCCGCCAGTACCTTCCGCACGCCGTCACCCGCGACGCCGGGACGATCAACATCGCCACCCGGATCCCGCTGACCCCGCACACCAGCGGTCTCATTCCGGAGCGGGTCCAGCAGGGCATCTCGCTGATCTTCGGCGTCGGCGGGATGATGGGGGTGCTGCACGTCATGGAGTTCAAGTGGGACGCCGAACGCGCTATCAAGCCTGGCGTCAGCGAGCCCGACGCCACCCTGCTCCGGAACTGGCCCGGCCTGGCCCACGACACCACCACCGACAACATCAACCTGATCATCTGGAGTGCTGCCAACCGGTTCCCCGCCGACATCATGGAACGCCGCGGTGAGGCCCTGGTGCAGGTCGCGATGGACCTCACGAGGAACTGGCACCCGCACCTTCGGGAACTGCTCACCCACGCGGACCCGGCCAGCGCCCTACCGATCAAAGTGTCCACGTCCGAGCCGGTGCCGCCCTGGAAGAGCAGCACCGTCACCATGCTCGGCGACGCCATCCACACCATGACCCCGGGTCGGGGCGTGGGCGCGAACACCGCGCTGCGCGACGCCCGCCTGCTCTGCGCACAGCTCAGCCGTGCCACAGCCGGCGAGAAGACGCTGCTCCAGGCGGTCGCCGACTACGAGGCCGTGATGGCGCCGTACGGCTTCGCCCGGGTCGCCGAATCGCTGAATCGCAGCGGCACCAGCGGCGACGACCGGATGTACCGACCGGTGGTGGGTCGGCTCGCGTTGCTCGGCGCGCGCGGCTACTTCGGAGTGACCAGTCGGGTACCACGGCTCCGTCGCCGGTTCGTCGACGACTTCCACACCTACGAGGGCGACCGGGACTGAACCCCGCATCGCCCGACCCGGGCTCGGCGACCCACGCCGGGCCCGGGTCTCATCGTGTCCAGAACGCTTTGCCCGACCGATCCATGCCTGACCCGCTCCATGCCCGACCCGGTCTCATCGGGTCGGGTTTTGGTGTGATCGGGCGACGCTGTGTCACCCGGCAAACACCGGCTGAGGTGGCTGTCCCGCCGGCAACGCTGACGGCCGATCCTGCCTGTCGTCGGCAATACGCGTGTGCGAAGCTGCGGCGAGTTTTTCTCGTGACTTTTCCAACGACCTGAGAGGGAGGTTCGCCGTGGCGTGGTCTTTCGGACACTCGCTGATAGTGGTACTGGCACTGTTGCTGGGCCTGGCCGCCGGGTGGCTGCTGCGCGGCCGACGGGGCGTACAGGGCAATTCGATTGTGGATGGTGACCCCGTCGCCGGCCTGGCCGTGATCACCACGCCCACGCCGGCTGCCACCGCCGACGAGGCCCGGCCTGCGGCCGCCGTCGACCCGGCACCCACAGCGGTCGCCGACGAGCCGGTACCTGTCGACACGGTCAGCGCGCCAGCCGCGCTGACCGAACCGGACGGTCCCACCCCGGTGCCCGTGCCGGCGGACGCCCCGAGCACCGTCGACCCGGCGGACATGGCGCTGACCGAGGACCCGCCGTCCGTACCGGTCACCGAGCACTCCGACGCCGCTGAGCTGCGGCAGGAGTCGGGCGTGGACTCGGCCCCCGAGCCGATCACTGTCGACGACCAGCCCGCCCCGGCGGCCGTGGTCGCTCCCCGCCAGCCCGCGGACGACCTTCCGCCGACCGACGCGGCGCCGCTCGACACGACGCCGACCGACGATGCGGCGATCGACGCTGCGCCGGTAGCGGCCACCCCGGCCGACACCACGCCTGCCGACGACGCGCCGGTCGAGACCGCGCCCGTCGACACCACGCCGATCGACTCGACGCCGGCCGACGATGTGCCGGCCTCCGTCGGCTCGGCCGACGACGTGGAGACAAAGGCCACGGCGGTCGACGCCACGCCGGCAGAGGCGTTGGCGACCGCAGGACCGTCCGATGCCGCGCCGGTGCAGGCCGATTCCGTGAACGTCGAGCCGGTGCAGGCCGACTCGGTGAACTCCGAGCCTGCGGTGGCCGCTGCGGTCGACGAGCGGTCGGCGGTGGCCGGGCCTCCGGTCCGCCCGACCGCCGCCGCGACCCCTCCGGTTCGTTCGGCCGCCGACACGACGATCAACGGCGTCGACGCCGACCCGACGGGCCCGGCCGACGACTTCCGCCGGATCCAGGGGATCGGGCCGAAGATGGCGGCCGCGTTGCAGGACGCGGGCGTGCGCACGTACGGCCAGCTCGGCGAGTTGGACGAGCCGGCGCTGCGCGACCTGATCCGGGCCGCCGGCCTGCGCGCCGCACCTGGGCTGGCCAGTTGGCCGCAGCAGGCACGCGTGCTCGCCGGCGCCGGCGACGAGATGGCCGCGGTGCTGCCGAGCGGCAACCAGGTCTGACCGCCTGCATTCGAGCCCCCGGCAGCCGTCCATCGCGACGGTTCGCCGGGGGCTCGGCCGTAGCTGCCGAAATTTCCGACGCCCACCGCCCGGGTGGTCGACTCGAGTCCGCGCTGCATGGTGACGATCAGCCCGCCGAACACCTCGGTCACCACGGCGCGTAACCCCTCCGACGAGACGCCGAAGGCCGCCACCTTCATTCGGGGCGACATCGGCACGCTCGCAGGTGTGCAGGCATTCGCCGCGGCAGCGCTCGACGAACTCGGCGGCGTCGACATCGTGGTCAACAACGCGGCGGCGGCACGCGCTCACCTCGGGGGTGTGGCGTCCATCCCCGATGAGGAATGGATCGACGCCCTCGACCTCAACTATCTGTCCGCCGTGCGGGTCAACAACGCGCTGCTGCCGGCGCTGCGCGAGGCCGGAGCGGGCGGCGCGATCGTCAACATCTCATCGGGAGCGGCCCTCACGCCGGCGCCGCCACTGGCTCATTACAGGGCCGCCAAGGCCGCCCTCAACACCTACGGCAAAGCGCTCGCTTCCGAGCTCGCGCCCGCCGGAATCCGGGTCGCCACGATCATTCCCGGCAACGTCCTCACCCCGGGTGCCGACGCGATCCGCAGAACTTCGCCGACGCGATGAACGTCGCGCTCGCCGCCACCACAGCGGGCATCCCTCTGGGTCGTCCCGGGGACCCGCGCGACATCGCCGAAGCCGTCGCCTACCTCGTGTCGGACCGGGCTCAGTGGGTCACCGGAGTAAGCCTGACGGTCGACGGCGGCGAACTTCCCGTCGTCTAGCGCCACGTTCGGTCAGCCACAGAGCGACCACGTCCGCCACGAAGATCCACTCGGCTTTCAGGAAACCGCGCCAACCGCCCGACTGGAACACCCCGACTTTCAGGAAGCCGGGTCGATCACCGGTGAGCGGCCCCGCCCTCAGGCGCGCAGCTCGGCCGCCAGGTCGCCGATCGACGCCATCGCGTACCGCTGCATTCCTGGACCGAAGGTGATGCGTGTGGCACCCTGCCGGCCCAGCTCGGCCACTGACTCCCGGTCCGGTCCGGCGGCCATGTTGATCGGTCCGGAGATGCCCGCCCGCAGCTGCGGGAGCACCTGCGGCGGCGCCAGGATCGGGTAGACGCAGTCGGCGCCGGCGGCCACGTAGAGGCGGGCGCGTTCCACCGCGTCGGCCGGGTCACCCGTTCCGACAAGGAAGGTGTCGACGCGCGCGTTGATGACGAGCGCGTCGCCCGCCTCCGCGCGCACCTCGGCCAGCCAGTCGGCGTGCCGCCGGGGGTCCTTGAGGGTGGCGTTCCGCTCCGAGTCCTCCAGGTTGCAGCCGACGGCACCGGCCTCCAACAGCCGTCCGACCAGCTCGCGGGGGGCGAGGCCGTAACCGCCCTCGACGTCGGCCGACACCGGAACGGACACGGCGCGGACGATACGCGCGATCGCCGCGAACATCTCGTCCGGCGGGGTCGCGCCGTCCTCGTAGCCGAGCGAGGCGGCGACACCCGCGCTCGGGGTCGCGAGCGCCGGGTAACCGGCGTCGGCCAGCACCCGGGCGCTGGCCGCGTCCCAGGGGCCGGGCAGGACGAGCGGGTCGCCGGCGGCGCGGTCGTGGTGCAGAGCACGGAAGGTGGAGGCTGTCATCGTTGTGGTCTCCCGACAGGGCTGCGGAGGGCGGGGCTCGGGCGGTGTGTCCGCCGTTGGAGTCAAGCACGGCGCCGGTGATGCACGCGGATCGGTCCACCGCCCGCATGGTGGACCACATGGTCAATAATTGCTACGCTGGTCGGATGGCCAGGCCACGGCAGTTCGACGAGGAGCAGGTGATCCGCGCCGTCCGAGACCAGTTCTGGGACGCCGGCTACGCGGCCACCTCACTGGAGGACCTGGTGCGCGTCAGCGGGCTGGGCAAGGGCAGCCTCTACGGCGCCTTCGGCGACAAACACCGACTGTTCCTGCGGGCGCTGCGGGAATACACCGACACCAGCGGCGGCTACCTGCGCGAGATGCTCAGCGCCGCTCCCCGCGCCCTGGACGCGCTGCGCGCGTTCGTCATGGCGCCGGTGAACGACCCGGGCGGTGCTGCCGCCCGGCGCGGCTGCCTGATGGCCAACAGCACGTACGAACTCGCCACCAGCGACCCCGACGTCCTCGCCGAGGCGCGGCGCACCTACGAGGCGACGACCGCCCTGGTCACCGAGAGCGTCGGGCGGGCCCAGGACGAGGGCGACCTGCCGCGCGACGTCGACCCGGTCGAGACGGCGCGCGCGCTGCTCGCCGCACAGCAGGGCCTGGTGTTCATGGGGCGGACGGGGCTGGACATCGACACCCTGACCGCCACGGCCCGCACCCTCGCCGCCAAGCTCCTACCGGACGCCTGACACCAGCCGGCCGGGAGCGCGGCTATTTGATCTTGCGGGTGGACCGGACCACGATGCTCTCGTACTCCGGGTGCTTGACCAGCCAGTCGGCGATGAACGGGCAGATCGGCACGACGGTCCGGCCCTTGCCCCGGGCGTCGTCCAGCACGGCCCGCGCCAGCGTCGACCCGACGCCCTTGCCCTCGTACGCCGGATCGACCTCGGTGTGGGTGTAGGCGATGATCGAGCCGGTGAGCTGATAGGTGACGAACCCGACGACCGCGCCCGCCTCGTCGCGCGCCTCGAAACGCTCCCGCGCCGGCGCGTCTGTCACTGTGAACTGCACCCGACCATCCAACCACCCGACCCGGCGGCGCTCGCTGCGGACCGGCAGGGCTCGCGACCCCACGCGCATTGTCTCGGCCGAAACGGGAAACGCAACGCGGCCGGGCACCGGGAACGCGACACCGCCGGGCAGACCGTGGGAGGAGACACGCCACCATGACGAATCCATCGACGGACGGCGGCTTCGCCGTCGTCGAGATGTTCACGTCCCAGGGCTGCAACAGTTGCCCTCCCGCTGAGGAGTTGCTGAGCGAGATCGAGCGCGACGCCCGGGACCGGGGCCAGAACGTCTTCGCCCTCGGGTTCCACGTCGACTACTGGGACGACCTGGGCTGGCCCGACCAGTTCGCGGACGCGGCGTACACCGCGCGGCAGGAGGCCTACGCCCGCGCGCTCGGCACCCGTGGTCTGTACACGCCGCAGATGGTCGTCAACGGCACCGTCGAGTTCGTCGGTTCCGATCGCCGCCGCGCGGCCGCCGCGATCATGTCCGCCGTGGCCTCGACCGCCGCCACACCACTGGCGCTCTCCATCGCCAACCTGGGCAATGACCGGGTGATGGTGGACTACCGGACCGAACAGCCGCCGGAGCGCGCGGTGTTGCACGTGGCGGTCGTGGAACGGGAGCTGACCAGCGACATCGCCCGGGGGGAGAACGCCGGGCGGACGCTGCGGCAGGACAACGTCGTACGCGCCTTCAGGTCGGTGAGCCTGGACGCCGAGCGCGGGCAGGTGGAGCTGGCGACACCGCCTGGTCTCGATCCGCGGAGCGCCAGCGTGGTCGGCTATGTCCAGGAGAACGGCGAACGGGCGATCGTCGGCGCCACGGCCATCGAGCTGTCCACCGCGTAATCTCAGCCCATGCGGATGGTGCGGGGTGCGAGGCGGTTCGGTGGCTGACGCGGACGACGTACGCCGAGTGGCGCTGGCCCTGCCGCACACTGTGGAGATCGCCAGTGACGGCTTCGACTTCCGGGTGGCCGACAAGGGCTTCGTCTGGTCCTATCCCGAGCGGACACCGGGCAAGCCTCGTGTGATCCGGCTCGACATCGCGGTGCTGTTCGTCGGCGACGAGGCCGAGAAGCAGGCTCTCCTGCTCGGGGAACCCGAGGTCTTCTTCACCGCGCCCGGTTACGACGGCCTGCCTCTGGTGTTGCTGCGTCTGGCGGCGGTCGACCTGGACCGGTTGACCGAGCTGGTGACCGACGCGTGGCGGATGCGCGTGCCGGACGCGCTGTCGAACGACAGTGAAGGCGAACCGCTGGGCGACCGTGCGGGTGCCGGCAAATAGCGACATCAGCACGCAACGGGTTGGACACATTGACGGGGATCTCGGTACTCCACTACCGTGGCCGAGAGAGCGCTCTCTCACCTGACCTTCCCCCCAATTCAGACGCATAGCGCTGGACCCGGCAAGGGCCGCACCCGGCGCGCGCGATGGAGGCACGATGAAACCTCCCGTCCCCCACCGCCGATGGGCCCTGGCCGCCGCCACAGCGCTGGCCCTGGTCGTCGGCGGACTCACGATCCCGGTCACCCGCGCGGCCGAGGCCGCGCCCGTCGGCGCCGGCAGCTACACCACCACCCCGGTCGGCGCGCTCCCCAGCGGCTGCGGGGCGATGTCCAGCAACCCCCGGCAGTTCGCCACCGCCAACGCGCCCGCCGGGCCGATCCCCACCAACGACTGGTGGTCCTCACTGCTGTGGAAGCGCACCGACTGCTCGTTCAGTGAGCCGCTGCACGCCCACCCGATCTCGTACGACACCTTCGGCGACGGGCTGGGCTTCTCCGCCAACTCCACGCCCGCCATCAGCGGCACCGCCACCGGTGTCGGCGAGTTCCACTACCCGTACGTGCAGGACATCCGGGTCGGTGTGGCCGGGCTCGCCGCACCACTGGTGAAGGTCGACGGCTGGACGGACTGGACGGTCAGCCCGCACTGGAGCGACGGCACGCGCACCATGCGCGCGACCATCGGCCACGGTCTGCCCTTCGCGTACTTCCAGACCACCGGCGGGAACGCGCAGATCAGCACCGCGGGCACCCCCGACGTCTGGTCCAACAGCGGCGCCACCATCGGCTTCCGGGTGAACGGCCACGACTACGTCGGGTTCGCGCCCAGCGGCGCCAGTTGGACAGTGGCCTCCGGCCGGATCTCCTCCACCCTGGCTGGTCGCGGCTACTTCTCCGTCGCCCTGCTGCCGCCGACGTCCAGCGCGACCGAGCGCGCCGCGCTGGCAGCGACCTACGGTCAGTACGCGCACGCCCACGTGACCGGCACCCAGCTCTCGTACGCGTACAACCCGGCGACCAGCGGCCTGACCACCACGTACGCGTTCACCACTACCGCCCGGGAGGGCACCGCCACGCAGACGGTGGTCAGCCTCTACCCGCACCAGTGGAAGTCGCTGAGCGGGTCCACCGCGATCACGCCGACCTACCCGTCGGCGCGTGGCCGGATGAGGGTGCTCACGGGAGTCAACCAGTTCCGCACCGCCATGAAGTTCCAGGGCATCCTGCCGGAACTGCCGGCAGTCGGCGACGGCACCGGTGGTGACCTGTCGACGCTCACCGGGCACCTGGCCGCCACCCGCGCCAACCCGATGGACCAACGCGGCAACGACACCTACTGGACCGGCAAGGGGCTCGGCCGGGCCGCGCGGATCGCCGAGATCGCCGACCAGGTCAACGACACCACGACGCGCGACAGCGCGCTGAACGCGATCCGTAGCACGCTCACCGACTGGTTCACCGCGTCCAGCGGCAAGACCAGTCGGGTCTTCTACTACGACAACAACTGGGGCACGCTCATCGGCTACCCGGCGTCGTACGGGTCGGACCAGGAGCTCAACGACCACCACTTCCACTACGGCTACTACATCGCCGCCGCGGCGACGCTGGCGAAGTTCGACCCGGCCTGGGCGGCCACCAGCCGCTACGGCGGCATGGTCGACCTGCTGATCCGCGACGCCAACAACTACCGCCGCGGCGACACCCAGTTCCCGTATCTGCGGGACTTCGACATCTACGCCGGGCACGACTGGGCGTCCGGGCACGGCTCGTTCGGCTCTGGCAACAACCAGGAGTCCTCGTCGGAGGGGATGAACTTCGCAAGCGCTCTCATCCAGTGGGGGCAGACGACGGGTAACACCGCCATCCGTGACGCGGGCGTCTTCCTCTACACCACCCAGGCCGCCGCCATCCAGGAGTACTGGTTCGACGTCAGCGACCAGAACTTCCCCGCCGCCTTCGGGCACTCCACGGTCGGCATGGTCTGGGGCGACGGCGGCGCGTACGCCACCTGGTTCAGTGGCGAGCCGGAGATGATCCAGGGCATCAACCTGCTGCCGGTCACCGGCGGTCACCTCTACCTGGGCAACAACCCGGCGTACGTGCGGACCAACTACGCCGAACTGGTCCGTAACAACGGCGGACAACCGACGGTGTGGCAGGACATCCTCTGGCAGTTCCAGGCCCTCGGCGACCCCGACGCGGCGCTGGCGAACCTTCGCGCGAACCCGGGCTACACCCCGGAGGAGGGCGAGAGTCGGGCGCACACGTTCCACTGGATCCGCAACCTCGCCGCCCTCGGCAACGTCGACACGACGGTGACCGGCAACCATCCGCTGTCCGCGGTCTTCTCCCGCAACGGGGCCCGCACCTACGTGGCGTCGAACCCGACGGCGACGCCGATCACTGTGACGTTCTCCAACGGCACCACGCTCGCCGTGGGCGCCGGCAAGACGGCCACCACCGGGGCGTACACCTGGAGTGGTGGCAACGCGGCCGGCGGAGTCCCCCCGACGACGCCGACGGACCCCCCGCCGACGACCGACCCGCCGACGACCCCGGGCACCCCGACGCGGTACCTGCTGCCCGGGGGTGGGTTGGGCGCCGCCGGTAGCGCGGCCACGACGACTGTCGCTGCGGCGAACGGCAACCACGACGGCACGCCCACCAACGCCCAGGTCTTCACGGCGACCGGCCTCAACCTCGCCTACGCGGGCGGGCAGACGGCGTTCGACCTGTTCGTGGACGCCGGGACGGCGGTCGGCAACGGCGTGCAGGTGCGGATCTCCTACGACCTCACCGGCAACGGCAGTTGGGACCGGGTGGAGACGGGGCGCTACTTCGCCACCGACCCGGTCACCGGCTACGAGCACTACACCCAGAGCGCCGGATTGTCCTCGGCCACCGGCACGCTGGGAGCGCTGAGCAACGGCAGGGTCCGGGTGGAGGTCTGGTCGGCGATCGGCAACAACCCGACCACAGTGGGCATCGGCAACCAGTCGGTGCTGCGGCTCCCGTACTCCTGATCGACAGGCACGACGCGACATGACGTCGGCCGGTGCGGAGGGCCACGAGAGGTCCTTCGCACCGGCCGACGTCGGTCGTTCAGTCGGTCATCGGGTGATCACGAGGCGGTGCAGGTCGGCGTGACGCCGGAGGCGCTGCCGGTGCCCTGGAAGCCGAACTCGGTGACCTGGCCCGCGCCGAGCCGGCCGTTGTAGTTCACGTTGGCGAACCGCACGGTGCCGGTGGAGCCACTGGCCGTCGCGCTCCAGGTGTTGGTGACGCTGGCACCACTCGGGAGCGTGAAGCCGACGTTCCACCCGCTCGTGCCGGCGGAGCCGGCGGTCACCTTCACGGAGGCCACGAATCCACCGGTCCACGAGTTCAGTGACACCGACGCCGAACAACCAACCGCCGGTGGGTCCGTCGGCGGATCGGTCGGCGGGTCGGTCGGAGGGTCGGTCGGCGGATCGGTCGGCGGGTCCGTCGGGATGGCCGGGCCGGCGTTGAGGGCGTTCAGGACGTTCGTGTACGCGGCCTTCTTGTTGCCGTTGCAGTCGAACAGCAGGGCGTTGTCCGAGCCACGCCACGAGTCGCAGTCCCGCACTCCCCACACCGTGATACCGGTGCAGCGCGAGACGTTCATGCAGGCGCGGGTGACGGCGCCGAAGATGTTGGCCTGGTTGCCGCCGGTCATCACGTCCAGCTCGGTGATCTGCACATCCACACCGAGATCGGCGAACCGCTGCAGGTTGGCCTGGTAGTCACCGGCCAGCGAGGTGCCCAGGTGCGACTGGAAGCCCACGCAGTCGATCGGCAC
>NZ_JBEZGJ010000024.1:0-59562 GCF_040649965.1 Micromonospora sp. NPDC048843 | reverse complement strand
GTCGACCCCCGGCTGCCCTCGGTCGCCATGGCCAGCGGTGGAATGGCCGTCGGTGCCGCTGTGCTGCTCCTCGTCGGGCTGACCGGCCTGCTGCCGCTGCACGCCACCTTCGGTGAGGTCACCTTCGCCGGGCAGCCCACCAGCTGGTTGGTGCCCATCGCCGGGCTGTCGCTGGTGGCCGCCGTCATCGCGTACCTCACCGGTATCGCCGGCACCCGCATTCTCGGGCCCCGCCTGTCGTCGTTCGTCGGGCTGACCGAGGTGCTCTTCGCGGTGCTGATCGCCTGGCTCTTCCTGAACGAGCTACCCACCGGCTGGCAGTTGTTCGGCGGTGCGCTGATCGTCGCGGGCGTCGCCCTGGTGCGCCTCGACGAGCTGCGCGGGTCGCCCTCGACGCCCGCGCCGGCCACGCCCGAGCTGGCGCTTGACGGTCGGTGAGGGTTGGCGGTTGGTGTGCCCCTGATCGCCTGAGCATGTCGACGGGAGGGTGGGTGTCGTGCTGACCACTGTGGTGTTCGACGCCGACGAGACACTGTTGGACCTGCGTCCAGCAGTCACGGGCGGGCTGGTGGCGGTCCTCGACGAGATGCGGCGACGGACGTCTGCGGCGGCCGGGGTGACGCTCGCCGAACTGGAGTCGGACTGGGGCGTGGTCTTCGGCGAACTGAGCGCCGCCCCGGTGGCGGAGATCCGGCGCGCCGCACTGGCCCGGTCGCTGGCCCGCGCCGCGCTGGTCGACCACCTGGACGAGATCGCGGACCTATTCTTCGCCCAGCGCTTCGCTCTCACCCGACCGTTTCCGGACGTACCACCGGCGCTGGCCACGCTGCGCAGCCGGTACACGCTGGGCTTCGCCACCAACGGCAACAGCCGCGCCGAGCGGTGCGGACTCGCCGGCGAGTTCGCCTTCGAGCTGTACGCGCACGAGAACGGCCTGCCCAAGAAGCCGGCCCCGGAGTTCTACGCCGCGGTGGTCGCGGCGGCTGGGGTGCCAGCCGGGCGGATCGTGTACGTCGGCGACTCGTGGGAGCACGACGTGGCGGCGCCTCGGCGGGCAGGCCTGCGATCGGTGTGGCTGAACCGGCTCGGCCTGCCCCGACCCCTCGGCTCCCCACCCGACGCCGAAGTCTCCAGCATGGCCGAGCTGCCGGCCGCGCTGGCGAATCTTGGTGTCGACGCGGTGGGTGTGTAGGTCGAGGCGGCCCGCACGTGATCGGCGTGTCGTCGGTTGGCCCGTCCGGCAAGAAGTCGGACTTCTCCAACTACGGCACCGAGCAGATCTCGGTCGCCGCGCCGGGAGGCTGGTTCCGGGACGGCTTCGGCACCGACACCTTCCGTACCGACGCCAACATGATTCTCTCCACGTACCCCAAGCACGTGCTTCAGGAGGAAGAATCGGTCGACGCCGACGGCAACATCGTCCCCGGCTTCGAGAATTCGGTCTTCAAGCAGTGCAAGGCCAACGGTGAGTGCGGCTACTACACGTACCTCCAGGGCACCTCGATGGCGTCCCCGCACGCCGCCGGTGTCGCCGCGCTGATCGTCAGCCGGCACGGCAAGGCGCAGGGTCGGACTGGCTTCGGGATGTCGCCGGACCAGGTCGAGCAGCACCTCTACCGCACGGCCGCCGAGCACGCGTGCCCGGAGCCGCGCCTCCAGCAGTACCGCAACGAGGGCCGGGACGAGACCTACGACGCCTACTGCGCCGGTGGGGTCAACTTCAACGGCTTCTACGGCTACGGGATCGTCGACGCCTACGCGGCGGTGAAGACCCCGCTCAAGCCGAACGCCCGCCCGTAGCGCACATCGCACTACGGAGGTGGCCCAACCGCCACCGTCCTCCGGGGCCCGGTCGACCTTTCGTCGACCGGGCCCCAGGTCGTCCAGGCATGTTGTCACCGGCCGGCGCCCGGCACCCCTCATGATCGACTCGGTTTCCATGAAGGCGCGGTGTTGGTGCCTGAAGGATGGCGCGGTTTCCAGGAACTCGAGTTGATCCCGGTCATCTGGACGATCCCTGTCGCCAGCCGCGGCTGACCAGCGCGTCGCGTACCTCTCGAAGCACCGCCGGGAACTCGCCGTGCAGCCGTCGACTGGTCACGTGCAGGACCAGCCAACCCGCGCCGAGCAGTTGATTCAGCCGGCGGCGGTCGCGGTGCAGCTGCTCTACGTCGGAGTGCCACCTTCCGTCATACTCCACCGCCACCCGATATTGCGGCCAGGCCAGATCGGGGTGCAGCACAATGCCGGTGGGCAGTCGTACCGGGTGTTGCACCGCTGGGCGCGGCAGCCCACCCAGCACCAACCGCACGCGTAGCTGTGACTCCGGCGGCGACTCGGCTCCACCGTCGGCCAGGTCGAACACCCAGCTTGCTCGTCGCGCACCCGGCCGCTCAGCATTGTGTCTAGCCATGGCAGCCAGAGTCTCGCGATCGGCCAGCCCCTGCCCGAGCAGTGAATCGACGATGGGGACCGCCCGGACGGGGTCGAGCCAGACAGCCGTCTCCCAGGCGGCCCGCCCGGGGTCGGATCGGGGGATTGGGAGGTCTTGCCCCCTGGACCTGGGCGGGCTGGCCGCCGCCCACCCATCGCCCCGACCAGGCGCCACCATGCCCCCTGCTCCGACGGACACAGCGGCCGGGCGGGACAAGTGCCGTGCTGGGCGTGGTGACGATCCGCCGGCAGGTGGGCGGACCGCCCCCGCAGGTCGCGTTGCATCACGTGGACTTCCAGCGCTCGGCGTTCGTCCCGCATCCGGCGCTCGTCCCGCGTCTGGGGGTCGTCCCGCGTCCGGCGGTCGTCCCGCGTCAGACGGTCGGATTGCGGCTGACTGATGTCCTGGGGTCGGCGGACGGCTCACGTTCGGTGGCCGGCCCGATAGCCGTCGCGTGGTTGGCGGGGCCGGCTCAGGGGTCTCGCCCGCCGTGAGCGGGGTGATGGCGTTGACGTGCACGCGGAGGCCGCGCTGTGGGCCGATCCGCAGCGGTCGGGGCACGAGGACGTGCACATCGTCGGTGAAGCTCGCGGCGTGTTGGACGCCATGCAGGTAGGCGGCCGACGGGCCGCCGACCACCACTCCGGGCGGCAGCCGGAGGAGGGCGGCGCGACACGCGAGGGCGTGATCACGGTCCAGCCGCGAGTCGGCGTAGATGTCGTGGCGCAACCGCACCCAGGCGGAGTTGCGCAGCTGATGTTCGGTGAGCAGGCCGTCCCGGACAGCGTCGGAGCCGCGGAAGACCTGCCAGGCCAGGGCATCGGGGCGATGCGGACGTAGGGGCATGCCGAGCAGCCTGCCGACCACCGACTGGCCACCGAAACCCCTGTGGACAACCCGGCCCGCGCATGCCGCCGGGCCTGTGGACAACCACGAATCCGACTGCCGATCGTGCTATGGCAACAGCCCAGAACGGCCGACCAACCAGGCATCGGAGCCGTCAACGGGCGGTGATCCACTCGCGTTTCTGAAAGTCGGGCGGTCACCGGCCCTGGGACACCGCGACTTCCGTGAGCCCGAGTCGATCAAGCCACGGGGGCAGGGCTAGCGGTGGTTAGGTGGCGCGCGGCGGTCGGGGTCAGCTGAGGGCGGTGGTGATGGCGCGGGCGGCGGCCAGCACCTCGGGGCCGATCGTGTCGACGTCCAGCGGGGCGAGCGCGACCACGCCGACGCTGGCCTCCAGGCCGGGTACGCCGAGCACCGGTGCGGCAACGCCGTACGCCCCGGCCTGCAATTCTCCGCTGCTACTCACCGGCTCGGCCACCCCGGCGCGACCGGCCAGGATCGCCCGGCCGGCCGCTCCCCGGTCCAGTGGGTGCCGTGCCCCGGTCCGGTACGCGACGTGGAACGACGTCCAGCTCGGCTCTACCACGGCCAAAGCGACGCCCTCGCCACCTTCGACGACGGTCAGGTGCGCGGTCGCGCCTGCCTGCTCGGCGAGGCGGCGTAGCGCGGGCAGCGCACCCTCGGCGAGCAGCGGCTGGGCTCGTCGGGCCAGGTGCAGCAACCCGGCACCGAGGCGCAGGCGACCGTCTCCGTCGCGGCGCAGCATGCCGTGCCCGGTCAGCGCACTGACCAGTCGGTAGACGGCGGCCCGGCCGATGCCGAGCTGATTCGCGGCCTCGGTGACGGTCAGGCCGCCGGAGGCGTCGGCGACCAGGTGCAGCAGCCGCAAGCCCCGGTCCAGCGTCTGCGACGTCTCCCCGCCCCGCCCCGCAACCGCGTCGGCCCGCCCCACGCCAGCGTCCGACGAGTCGGAGGCCGGGTCGGCGGGGGCGGTGGGGTTGGCTGGCGGGTCACCGGAGCCACCGGAGCGTGCGGTCGCATCCACGCCTGGCAGCGTACGACCCGGCACCGGCGGACCCGGACAGGCACGGACAGCTACCCTTGTACGGTGACGCTACGCCTGTATGACACCGCCACCCGATCGGTGCGGGACTTCGTCCCGCGGGAAGCCGGCAAGGTGGGGGTCTACCTGTGTGGTCTCACCCTTCAGGCCCCGCCGCACATCGGTCACCTTCGCTCCGGCGTCAACTATGACATCCTGCGTCGTTGGCTGGTGGCCGCCGGCTACGAGGTCACCTTCATTCGCAATCTGACGGACATCGACGACAAGATCCTGGTCAAGGCGGGCGAGCAGGGTCGTCCGTTCTGGTCGATCGCTTACGCCAACGAGTTGCTGCTCGCCGAGTCGTACCGGTCGTTGAACGTGCTGGCGCCCACCTACGAGCCGCGCGCCACCGGGCACATCCCCGAGATGCATGAGCTGATCACGAAGTTGATCGCCGACGGGCACGCGTACCCGGCGAGTGACGGCTCCGGCGACGTCTACTTCGACGTGGCGTCCTGGCCGGCGTACGGGTCGCTGTCGGGTCAGTCTCCGGACGCCATGCAGTCCGCCGGGGACGCCCCGGATCGGGGCAAGCGGGATCCGCGCGACTTCGCGCTGTGGAAGGGTGCCAAACCGGACGAGCCGGCGGACGCCTACTGGCCCTCGCCGTGGGGGCTGGGCCGTCCGGGCTGGCACATCGAGTGCTCGGCGATGTGCTGGCGCTATCTCGGCCCGGAGTTCGACATCCACGGCGGTGGCCTGGATCTGACGTTCCCGCACCACGAGAACGAGATCGCCCAGTCCCAGGCGGCCGGGTTGCCGTTCGCCCGCTACTGGGTGCACCACGGTCTGTTGAGCATCGGCGGGGCCAAGATGGGCAAGTCCGCCGGCAACGCGCTGGGCCTGGCGTACGTGGACTCGCTCGGGGTGCGGCCGGTGGAGCTGCGCTACTACTACGCCGCCGCGCACTACCGCTCGGTGATCGACTACTCGGAGGATTCGCTGCGCGAAGCGGCCACCGCGTACCGGCGGATCGAGGGTTTCGTGCAGCGGGCCGCCGAGCGGGTCGGTGCCGGGCAGTTCGGTGAGCTGCCCGCCGGGTTCGTCGCGGCGATGGACGACGACCTCAACACGTCCGCCGCGCTGGCCGTGCTGCAACAGCACATTCGGGACGGCAACACCGCGCTGAGCGTCGGTGACGATGTGACCGTCCGCACCACGCTGGCCGTGGTGCGGGCAATGCTGGATATTCTCGGGATCGACCCCCTCGACCCGGCCTGGACCGGTGGCGTCCGATCGGACGACCTTCGTGCCGTGGTGGACTCCCTGATCGCGCTGGCCCTGGAGCAGCGTGCGCAGGCGCGGGGCCGCAAGGACTGGACCGCCGCGGACGCCGTGCGTGACCAGCTCAAGCTGGCCGGCGTGGTGGTCGAGGACACCCCCCAGGGCCCCCGTTGGACTATTGGAGAGCAGGACTGATGGCCGGCAACTCGCAGCGCCGTGGCCGGCGACTGACGTCGAAGGCAGGCGCCCCCAAGGGCACCGGCGGCAAGAACAAGGACTCGTTGGCCGGGCGGGGTCGCACCCTGCCCGCTGACGAGCGGCCGTGGCACAAGGGCTACTCGGGCACCGAGAAGCTGCCCCAGCGCACCGCCTGGAAGCAGGACAAGGAGCGCCGCGCGGCGGCCGAGGAGGGGCGCGCCCCCAAGATCGGCCAGCCGGGCAGCAAGGACACCACCTGGGGTCGGGGTGGCGGTCGGGGCGTACCGGGCGGCCGGGGTGCCGCCACCGGCGGGCGGGGCGGCAAGCCCACCGGCCGGTCCGGCCCTCGGGTCACGCCGGGGCGCAAGTCCAACCCGTCCAAGGACACCCCGGAGCTGCTGGTCGGGCGTAACCCGGTGCTGGAGGCGCTGCGCGCCAACGTGCCGGCGACGGCGCTCTACACGGCCCAGGGCATCGACATGGACGACCGGATCAACGAGATCATCCGGACCGCCGCCGACCGTGGCATCGCCAACCTGGAGATCAGCCGCGCCGAGTTGGACCGGATGACCGGCGGGGTGCTGCACCAGGGCGTCGGCTTGCAGGTGCCGCCGTTCGCGTACCAGCCGTTCGAGGACATGGTCGCCGCTGCCCTGGAGCAGCAGGCTCCGCTGCTGGTCGCGCTGGACGGTGTCACCGACCCGCGCAACCTGGGCGCCGTGATCCGGTCGGCTGCCGCGTTCGGCGCGCAGGGTGTCTTCGTACCCGAGCGTCGTGCCGCCGGGATCACCGCTACCGCCTGGCGGACCAGTGCCGGCGCGGCCGCGCGGGTGCCGGTTGCGCAGGTGACCAACCTGACCCGGTCGCTGAAGGCGTGCCGGGACGCCGGCTTCATGGTCGTCGGTCTGGACGCCGACGGCGACACCGACCTCTACAACCTGGAGGCCGCTGTCGGTCCGCTGGTGGTGGTGGTCGGCTCCGAGGGGCGCGGTCTCTCCCGCCTGGTCGGGGAGACCTGCGACTTGACCGTCAGCATCCCGATGATCTCCGAGGTCGAGTCGCTCAACGCCAGTGTGGCCGCGGCGGTCGCCCTGGCCGAGGTCGCCCGCCGGCGCTCCGTCGAGCTGTAGCGCACGTCGAACGAAGGCCCCCTCCCGCCGAGCGCGGGTGGGGGCCTTCGTCGTCCGGTGCCCAGGCAGGGTGAAGAGCCAATTTTGGTACGACGAAAGGGGCGGCCCGCCGAAGCGGACCGCCCCCTGTCGGTACGGCGTTACGTCAGATCCGGCCACCGGTGGAGGCGTGGAAGACGTGGCTGCGACCGGCAACCGGCCTGACGAACACGGTGTCACCCATGTTCGGCATGTTGCGCCGGTCGGTGCGGACGACGAAGCGCTCCGAGTTGCCACCCAGCGCGGCGTGGCCGTAGACGTTGGCGTCCGAGCCGAGGTCCTCGACCAGCTCGAC
This sequence comes from Micromonospora sp. NPDC048843, assembly GCF_040649965.1. NCBI lineage: Bacteria > Bacillati > Actinomycetota > Actinomycetes > Micromonosporales > Micromonosporaceae > Micromonospora > Micromonospora sp. NPDC048843. Next base: position 52,291 of record NZ_JBEZGJ010000024.1, on the reverse strand, counting down.
AACGACCGGCATGCCGCCCTCGGTCGGGCTGACCAGCTCGCAGTCCTCCGGGCGGAAGCCCACTGTGACCTTGCCGTCGCCACCCTCTGCGCGGGCCGCCTCGACCTGCTCGCGGGTCAGCGGGATCTGCAGCTCGGCGAACTCGGCGCCCCGCTCGTTCAGCGGAACGGTCTTGATGTTCATGGCGGGCGAGCCCATGAAGCCGGCGACGAACACGTTGGCCGGGGTGTCGTAGAGCGCACGCGGGGTGTCCACCTGCTGAAGGACGCCGTCGAGCAGCACCGCGACCCGGTGACCCATGGTCATGGCCTCGACCTGGTCGTGCGTGACGTAGACCGTGGTGACGCCCAGCTTGGCCTGCAGGGACGCGATCTGGGTACGGGTCTGCACGCGGAGCTTGGCGTCGAGGTTCGACAGCGGCTCGTCCATGAGGAAGACCTGCGGCTCGCGGACGATCGCCCGGCCCATCGCGACACGCTGACGCTGACCACCGGAGAGCGCCTTCGGCTTACGGCTGAGGTATTCCTCCAGCTGGAGCAGCCCCGCCGCCTCCTTGACCCGCCGGTCGATCTCCGACTTGGAGGTCTTGCGCAGCTTGAGGGCGAACGCCATGTTCTCGTACACCGTCATGTGCGGGTAGAGGGCGTAGTTCTGGAAGACCATCGCGATGTCGCGGGCCTTCGGGGGAAGGTGAGTGACGTCACGCTGGTCGATGTAGATCGAACCGGCGTCCACGTCCTCCAGGCCGGCGAGCATCCGCAGGCTGGTGGACTTACCGCAACCGGAGGGGCCGACCAGGACGAGGAACTCCCCGTCGCCGATCTCGAGGTCCAGCTCGTTGACGGCGGGACGCTCTTGGCCCGGGTAGACCCGGGACGCCTTGGAATAGGTGACCGTAGCCATGGTGAAGCGCTTCCTTTCACCGGCAGGAACGTGCCGGACGATCCGAGTGAAGGAGCAACCGGCACGTGTCCGTGCCGGTTCGGCGGACGGCGGCGCGGTCGCGGGGGCGCCCGGTCGTCGTCCGTGTCAGTGAACCGTAAACGCGTTTACCCGTGCTGCCAAGGCAGGGGGCCGCCCAGCCCACCAGGCGGGCTGCACATTCCGGTCACTCGGGCACGGTCAGACATCAATCGACGCCGTGCGAAACGAGTCTGCGTCGGGTTGTTGACGATTCCCGTTCTCGGGAGGCCACGCGATCGGGATATCCGGACGTCAGTCGCTATGCTGACCTCGACGCACGCGCCCCTGTAGCTCAGCTGGCCAGAGCACTCGCCTTGTAAGCGAGATGTCGCCGGTTCGATCCCGGCCGGGGGCTCCAATTACATCAGACGTTTCCGAGCGGCGCTGCCGTGCTTCTGCCGGTCCGCCCCGAGGGGCAGCCGGGGGTCGACCAAGTTCGCTATCGTGCCCCGTCCCGCCATCAGGCGGCGGTCCACGGGGGAATCACAATGAAACAGAGCACCACTCTGCTCGTGCTGGGTCTGACCAGCGGTCTGTTCTTTGCTGCCGGCTGCACTCCGACGACTGAGCCCACGCGCACCGACGAACCGGTTGTCGCCACCGCCACTGCCGTGCCGTCCCCGACGCCCGACGTCCGCGGTGAGCTGGTCGCGGCATTACAGCGGTCGCAGGGGGCTGCCCACCGGTACGCAGTTCGCGGCAACCTGCCCGAGGGGCAGAACGTCAACGGCACGGGTGCCTTCGATCCGAAGAAGCGTCGTTTCCAGACCACGATCTCGGTCACCGGCGGCAAGTACCCGTCGGCGGGAAGCCGGATCGTGATCGGCAACGACAGTTACGTGCGGCCCTCCGACGAGAAGGACTGGGTGCACGTCGATCTGAAGCGCGTGAAGCGCGACGACCCATTCCTCCGCTTCGACTGGGTCGACCCGACCGGCCTGAAGGCGTTCACCTCGTCGATCGCCTCGGTGGATCGCGTAAACCCACACACCTACACCGGCCGCTTCGACCCCACCGGCAAGGACGCCACGTCGTTCCTCCCCGTGGGCGCACCGAGCATCGTCTCGATCGGCCTACGCCCGTCGCCGTTCACGATCACCACCGACGACAAGGGTTGGGTCACCTCGATCAAGGTGGAGCTGAGCCCCAGCGATGGTCCGAAGCTGACGCTGACCACCACCATGAAAGACCACGGAAAGCCCTTGAAGATCAACGCGCCGGCACGCGCTGGTGAGGCCGCCGACTTCTACTACCGCAAGTAACTGCTCAGCCGCACCGGGCCGGTGTCACTCCCGGCGCACGGTACCCAGTATTCGTCGAGCAGATCGAGGAGGCCGAGCCCCGTGCGTAGCCGCTGCACTGAGGCTAGCCGGTCATCTCCCAGAGCGGCGGCCGACCACTCGTGGGCGAGGTCGTTGTCGGATCGTTCGATGTCACTCGACGAGGTGGATTCCAACCAGCGTCCCTCACCGAGCGGCGTCACGCCCTGTTCGGCCAGCCAGCGCAGCGCGTCGTTCGCCTCAGGTGTGGGCACCCGGGAATTGTCGGGGTCGGAGACAATTGCCGCCAGTGCTGCGGACCCTGATCGTCCACGTGGGGCCCGCTGAGGGCGCTGCCACGAGTCGAGCTTGGTGGAGGGGGCAATGAGATACGTCAGCCTTGAACGAACCAGAGACGGCATCCTCCATGATCCCTCGGCCTACCTCGAGCAGTTGCCGTCGCTTGCCGACTCGTTGCCTGATGGAGCTCGCAGGTTCGCCACGGAACCCGGCCACTACGACTTCTTTGGCCAGCGCTGTGTCAAGAGCCTGAAGCCCACCCGGCTGACGTCCGGTGAGACGGGCGGCAGCCGATGGCTTGAGCTGTACCTCCAGCACAACTGTTGGAAGCACGAGGAAGACCTCACCATTCGCTACCGTGGCGTGCGAAGTCTGACGTTCGAGCCGGCCGACCGAGAGTTGGACGTGGCCCAACTCCTGGACGTGATGCTCGACGAGGTGTTGCCGCACGAGCAGGGGTGCCGGCACGAGATCGCCTGTCTCGCCGGCAGGATGATCGTGACGAGTGAGGACCTCACCGCAACCTGGGAGTACGCCGACTGTCCGGAGCGCGAGGCCAACCGGTAGGCAGACGCCGCCGGCGGTCCGGCAAGGAACACACGGAGACGCCACCCGAGCGGACGGCAGAGCGCCCGGCGGTAGCCTGGGGCCGGAGCAGCGCGGAGCGGGGCGGGGGCCGATGAGTCGGGCGGTGGAGGAGTCGAACCGGGCGATGCTGCGCGCCCGGGACGCGATGGACCGGGCGTACGCCGAGCCTCTGGACATCCCCGCGCTGGCCCGGATCGCGCACGTCTCGCAGGCGCACTTCATCCGCACCTTCCGGGCCACCTTCGGTGAGACCCCGCACCGCTACCTGCAACGCCGCCGGGTGGAGCGGGCGATGTCGTTGCTGGTGGAGACCGACCGGGACGTGACGGACATCTGCTACGCCGTCGGCTTCGGCAGCCTGGGCACGTTCAGTCGGACGTTCCGGCAGATCGTCGGCGAGTCGCCCTCGGATTTCCGGCGTCAGCGCGTCGCGCCGGCCAACGTGCCGTCGTGCTTCACCAAAGCCTGGACCCGACCCAGCAGTTTTGGATAAGCCGCAGGTCAGGGTCTACCTCTAGCGTCATGGGCATGACGATGAACGCGATCAGCCGCTCCCAGATCTACGTCCTGGACCAGGACGCCGCGCTTGACTTCTACGTCAACAAGCTCGGCATGGAGGTCAACACCGACCAGGACCTCGGCTTCATGCGGTGGCTCACTGTCAACCTGCCCGGCGACCCGGAGCGCGAGATCCTGTTGGAAAAGCCCGGCCCGCCCGCGCTGGACCCGGCCACCGCCGAGCAGGTCCGGGAGCTGCTCACCAAGGGTGCCCTCGGCGGGTACCTCTTCATGACCACTGACGACGCCCGCAAGACGCACGAGGATCTTGTGGCGAAGGGCGTCGAGATCACCGACGAGCCGACCGAGCGCCCGTACGGGATCGACTTCGGCATCCGGGACCCGTTCGGCAATCGGATCCGCATTGGCCAGATGTTCCCCCGGGCGTAGGGGCGGGCGATGAGCCAGGCTGCGGCGTTTCCCGTGGTACGACCGACCGCCGTCGGTCGGGACCGCCTGCTGTTGATCGGCGGGGTGCTCGCCGGCCCGATCTTCGTCGGCTCGGCGATCGTGCAGGCGGCGACCCGGGACGGCTTCGACTTTCGTCGCCACCCGGTCAGCGTGCTGAGCACCGGCGAGCTGGGCTGGATCCAGATCGTCACGTTCCTGGCCACCGGGGTGCTCTGCGCGCTGGCCGCCCAAACGCTGCGCCGCCGTACCAGCGAAGGCGGCGGATCGGTCTGGCTGCCCCGGCTGCTCGCGCTGTACGGCCTGGGCCTGGTCGGGGCGGCGATCTTCAGCGCCGACCCGGCCGATGGGTTCCCGGCCGGTACGCCCCGGGGCGCCGGTGAGATCAGTTGGCAGGGTGGTCTGCACTTCCTGGTGGCGGCGGTCGCCTTCGTGTCGCTGATCGTGGCGACGGTGGTGGCAGCCCGTCGGGCCGCACGGCAGGGGGCGCGCGGTCGAGCCGCGTACAGCCTGGTGACCGGGATGTTCTTCGCGGCGGCCTGGGTGACGCTGATGGTCCGGCCGGCACCGGCCGTGATGGTGGCGTTCGGCCTGGCGGTGACGGCCGGCTGGCTGTGGGTGTCGGTCGCGTTCGCGAGGGCGGCGTCCGGGCGGGCCGACTGAGCCGACGGCCGCAGGACCGGGAGGTGCGGGTCGAACTCGTACCTCCCGGTGTGTTGAGGTGAGCGTCATGGGGACCCGGTTGCTGTACCTGACCCGACACGCCGAGCAGGATCTCTCCGAGTCGAGTGGGCCGGATGCCGGCGAACCGGATACCGGCCTGTCGGAGCGCGGCCGGCGGCAGGCAACCCTGCTGGGTGAACGCCTACGGGCCCGGCGGTTCGCCGCCGTCCACCACGGGCCGCTGCGCCGGGCCGCGCAGACCGCCGAGCTGGTCGCCAAGTCGCTGCCCGACGTTCCGGTGTACGAGACGGAGCTGGCCGGCGACCACCTCCCACACGACACGGATCCGGCTGGCCTGCCGCCGGCGTACGCCGAATTCCTGACGCAGTTCTCGACGGCCGAGCGGGTCGACGGGCCGCGAGTGACGGCGGACGCGGTACGACGGTTCGCCGGCCCGGTCGCCGAGGGGCCCGCCGACGGTGAACCGGTCCGCGAGCTGGTCGTGACGCACAGCTTCCTCATCGCCTGGCTGGTGCGGCACGCCCTCGACGCGCCGGAGCGGCGGTGGCTGGGCGTGAACACGCACAACGCGGGGCTGACAGTCATCCGGTACAGCGCGGCTGGCCCGCCGAATCTGGTCGCCGTCAACGACGTGGCCCACCTGCCGCCGGAGCTGCGGGGCACCGGCCTACCCCCGGACTATCTGGTGTGAGTGCCGGTGGCCCGTAGCAGCAGCTTGACCACGTCCTGCGTGGCCGGCGGCGGGGGCCCCTCGGCCGGGCAGTCGGCGTACCCGGTCTCGATAGCGCCGACGGTGACCCGGTAGGTGAACACGTCCGCACAGTTGGTCGGGCTTGTCGTCCGGCGCGCCTCGGCGGCCAGTCGGGGGTCGGCGGCCAGAGCTGTCAGGCGGCCGAGGTCGGCGGGGCTGAGCCGACCAAACCGCCGGCTGCCGGCCCGGTCCACGGCGGTCCACTGACCGTCCGGCTCGACGGTCACCACGTCACCGCGCCCGGCGAAGCCGCCGGAGCTTCGCAGCATCACCCGGGTGGCCGCGCCGCTGGCCTGGGGGACGGTGCTGGGGGCGGTGGTCGGAAGCAGGGTGCCGGTCGGGCCGGGAGCGGTGGTGACCGGGGGCTGGCTCGGGGTGGTGGTGGGGGCGCGTTCGGCGCTGGTGCAGCCGGTCAGGAGGACGACCAGTAGCGCGATGGCGACGCCGGTTGTCGAGGTGGGTCTCATGGTCGTCGGACGCATCGACGGCGGCGTCGGTTCCCTTGTCAAGAGCCTCACCCGAACGGCCATTGTCGATGTCTGGAAGCGGTCCGAGGCGCCCTTCCTCCCTCCTGGTAGCTGAATGTACATGCGTGACTACCCCCGTCACACTCTTCTCCTTCCAGGAGGGCACGTGAAACGAGCTCCTGCCGCCGTCAGCGCACTGCTGCTCACCAGCGGCCTGCTGGCCTGCGTCGTCACCCCGGCGCACGCGGCTCCCCCCACCGCTCCCTCGCCGGACGCCTCCGCCGTGGCCCGAGCGGCAACCGTCCTACGGACGAACCCCGGCGCGGTCCAGGGTTCGAGCGCCGAGTCCTACCGGGTGCACAGCACCAAGCTGGATGCCAGCGGTGCCGCCCACACCCGCTACACCCGCACCTACCGGGGCCTGCGGGTGTACGGCGGTGACTTCGTCATCCACACCGCGCCGAACGGCACGTACGCCGGCAGTTCGGTCGGACTGGCCGCGCCGCTGACCCTCGCGACCTCGGCCAGGACCAGCGCGGCGGCCGCGAAGAAGGGCGCCAGCGCCCGGTTCGCCGGTACGGCCGAGGCGGTGGGCACGCCGGAGCTGTTCGTCGACGCCAGTTCCGGGCAGGGTCGGCTGGCGTGGGAAACGGTGGTCAGCGGGTGGCAGCCCGACGGGCAGACCCCGTCCCGGCTGCATGTCATAACCGATGCCACCACCGGTGCGGCGGTCGGCGCCTACGACGAGATCGAGTCGGTGACCGGCACTGGCAACAGCCTCTACTCGGCCACGGTCAGCATCGACACGACGCTCTCCGGCAGCACCTACCAGATGGTCGACCCCTCCCACGGCAACGGGTCGACGTGCGACATGAACAACGGCACGTCGAGCTGCACCACGTTCACCGACGCCGACAACACCTGGGGCACCGGGGCCACCTCGAACCGGCAGTCCGCCGGCGTGGACGCCCACTTCGGCGCCGCCAAGACGTTCGACTACTTCAAGAACACCCACGCCCGTAACGGCATCTTCGGCAATGGCACCGGCGTGCCGAGCCGGGTGCACTACGGCAACAACTACGTCAACGCCTTCTGGGACGGTTCGCGGATGACGTACGGCGACGGCTCGGGCAACGCCCGCCCGCTGGTCGCGCTCGACGTGGCAGCCCACGAGATGAGCCACGGCGTGACCGAGAACGTGGTCCCCGGCGGTCTTACCTACTCCGGTGAGGCCGGCGGCCTGAACGAGGCGACCAGCGACATCTTCGGCAACATGGTCGAGTTCTACGCCAACACCTCGGCCGACCCGGGCGACTACCAGGTCGGCGAGAAGATCAACATCAATGGCAACGGTACGCCCCTGCGCTACATGTACAACCCGTCGCTGGACGGCGGGTCCGACAGTTGCTGGTCGAGCAGCACGAAGAACAAGGACGTGCACTACTCGTCCGGCGTGGCCAACCACTTCTACTTCAACCTCGCCGAGGGCACCGGCGCCACCGCGTACGGCACCTCACCGGTCTGCGGTTCCGCCCCCGCCGTCACTGGCATCGGCCGGGCCAAGGCCGAGAAGATCTGGTTCCGGGCGTTGGACGTCTACTTCACCTCCAACACGTCGTACGTCAACACCGGCAACCCGGCGAACACCGCCCGTGCCTACAGCCTGCGGGCGGCCACCGACCTGCACGGCAGCTGCTCCACCGAGTACAGGGCAGTGCAGGCCGCCTGGACCGCGGTGAACGTCGCCGGCAACGACGCGCCCTGCTCGACCGGCAACGACTTCTCCGTGGCGCTGTCGCCGACCGCCGGCTCGGTGAACCCGGGCAGCTCGGTCTCCACCACCGTGTCGACCGCCACCACCAGCGGCTCGGCGCAGACGGTGACCTTCTCCGCGTCCGGCCTGCCCAGCGGGGCGAGCGCCGCGTTCAGCCCCGCTTCGGTGAGCTCGGGCGGCTCGTCCACAGTCACCATCAGCACCTCGGCGAGCACACCGCCGGGCACCTACTCGGTCACTGTCAACGGCGCGGGATCGGTCACCCGCAGCGCCACCTACCGGCTCACCGTGAACGGCACCGGCGGCGGCTGCACCGCGCCGGGGCAGAAGCTTGCCAACCCGGGCTTCGAGTCCGGTACGACCGGCTGGTCCGCCAGCTCCGGCGTGATCACCAGCGCCAGCAGCCAGCCGGCCCGTACCGGGACGTACAAGGCATGGCTGAGTGGCTACGGCAGCAGCCACACCGACACGCTCGCCCAGTCGGTGAGCCTGCCGAGCGGCTGCTCGTCGTACACGGTCAGCTTCTGGTTGCACATCGACTCGGCCGAGACCACCACCAGCGTCGCGTACGACACGCTGCGCGTGCAGGTGCTGAACTCGGGCGGAACGGTGCTGGCCACCCTGGCGACCTACTCGAACCTGAACAAGGCCACCGGTTACAGCCAGAAGTCGTTCTCGCTGGCGGCCTACGCCGGCCAGACCGTCAACCTGAAGTTCACCGGCACCGAGGACTCCTCACTGCAGACGTCCTTCGTGGTCGACGACACCGCGGTCACCGTCTCCTGACCTGACCTCACCTGACGGCCCGGCGGCCACCCCTCACTGTGGTCGCCGGTCCGGTTTCCTGGCAATCTTGGACAGTTTCCGTTAGCGCATGACGGAAACTGTCCAAGATTGCTTGGCAGTCCGCGTGACCTGACCCCTCGCCGCGCCGTTATGGTCGCCGCACGCGTGCATGGCGTCGGCTCGCCAGATCGGCGCCGTCGGGCGGTGGCGCGGGAAAGGGCGGACGTGTCGGACGCGGAGTTGACAGTCGAGGTGACCGGGCCGGTCGCGACTGTGGTGATCCACAACCCGGCTCGGCGCAACGCGATGACCGCCGCCATGTGGCGTCAGCTTCCCGAACTGCTCGACCGGCTGGAGCCCGACCCCGACGTACGGGCGTTGGTGCTCACCGGCGCCGGCGACGCCTTCTGCGCGGGCGCCGACCTCGGTGACCTGGCGGAGTTGCTGGACGCCGGTGACGCCAGCATCGCGGTGGCCGCGGAGGACCGGCTGGCCCGGTTCGCCAAGCCGACGATCGCGGCCATCCGGGGTGCCTGCGTCGGCGGTGGGGCCCAACTCGCTGTCGCCTGCGATCTGCGGATCGCCGCCGACGACACCCGTTTCGGCGTACCGCCGGCCCGGCTCGGGCTGGTCTATCCGGCGCCGACGACGCGCCGGCTGGCCCGGCTGGTCGGCCCGTCCGCCGCCAAGCTCCTGCTGTTCACCGCCGAGCTGATCGACGCCGAGCGCGCCCTGCGGATCGGCCTGGTCGACGAGGTGCTGCCGGCCGACCGGCTCGCCGAACGGGTGGAGGAACTGACCGCGACGATCGCCCAGCGGTCTCCGCTGAGCATCGCCGCCGCGAAGGAGATCATCGACGAGCGGGCCGAGGCCGCGCGGATCGCCTGGTGGCACCGAAAGGTGACGAGCACCGGCGAGGCCCGGGAGGGGGTCGCGGCGATCGCCGAACGCCGGCAGCCCCGCTTCGCCTGGCGGCCACCGACCGACCACTGACCGCGTTTCAGTCCGACGCGTCGATGGGTAATGCCGGTCCACCACTGGTGATCGGGGGCCATGATGCACACGGGGACCACCAGCCCGACAGGCATCGAGCAGGGGCGACGCCGGCATCGGTGGCTGCTTCCCGTTGCCCTGTCATCCGTCATGGCCGGCGCGCTCGCGGTCGGTGTCGTGATCGGTGGTCAGGACACCGGCATCTTCGACGGTGAAGCGCCGCGCTGGGCCAGCGACCTCGGACGTGTTCTGGTGTTTCTCGGAGTCATCGTCGAGGTGGCCGCTCTCGTCTGGGTCGTACGCACCGGGCGCTACCGAGCGGCACGGCAGTCTCCGTTGCTGACCTTGAGTTGGTCGCACCGTCGGCGGCTGACGAGGCAGGTCCGACGCGGCACACCCGAGACCGACGAAGACCCGGCCCTCCTCGTGGCGACCGCCCGACAGTTCGCCGGCCAGCGCTGGTTTGTGGTGCTGGCCGCCGGGTTGGCGATGACGAGCGTTGGTCAGGCATTCGTGGGGTTCGCGCCGTTCTTCGCGGTGATCGGCGGGTTGCTGCTGGTGATCTGGGCGGTGCTGATCGTGTCGGTCTTCCGGAACGCCCACCGGGGTGAGGCCTTTCTGCGGGACCACCCGGATCTGAGCGGACGCTAGCTGCAAGCCGGTCCCACTCATCGTGAGAGTTCGATCCCGGGTGCCCGGATCTCAGGCCGGTACGGCAGGCTGTCCGTCGTGCAGCGTGATCAGTTGCTCGCGGGCCGCTACCGGCTCCTGGAGCGCCTCGGCAGTGGCGGCATGTCGGTGGTGCATCGGGCGTACGACGAGGTGCTCGAACGGGACGTGGCGGTGAAGGTGCTCGTCGCCTCGGACACCAACGCCCGACAGCGGATCCGAGGCGAGGCCAAGGCCGCGGCCCGGCTCTCGCATCCTCACGTCACGAGCGTCTACGACTACGGCGAGTCGGCGCTGGACGGAGTCCAGGTTCCGTTCGTGGTGATGGAGTTGCTCGGCGGTCACACCCTCGAACACCGGTTGGTGGTCGGGCCGTTGCCGCCGCGCGCCGGTCTGCGGGTGTGCGCCGAGGTGGCCTCGGCCCTCACCGCCGCGCACGAGCAGGGGTTGGTGCACCGCGACATCAAGCCGGGCAACGTGATGCTCACGCCGACCGGCGCGAAGGTGCTCGACTTCGGCATCGCGGCAGCCGCCGGCGCGTCGGAGATCGACTTCGAGGGCCGGCTGCTGGGCACACCGGCGTACCTGGCGCCGGAGCGGTTGCAGGCCGGCGAGGTGCTGCCGGCCAGCGACGTGTACGCCCTCGGCCTGCTGCTGTACCGGGTGCTCACCGGCCGGTTGCCGTGGCCCGCCGAGGCGCAGACCGGGATGCTCCGCGCGCACACGCACGTCGAGCCGGACCCGCTGCCCCCGATCGACCGTGTGCCGCCGGAGGTGCACCGGCTCTACCGCTGGTGCCTGGCCGGCGACCCGGCCGACCGGCCGTCGGCCGCCGATGCGGCCCGCATATTGCTCGCCGCCGCCAGCGGGACGGCCCCCGAGGCGGCTGCCGTTGTCGCTGCCTCGGCGGCAGATGTCGCCGAGCCGACCGGCCCCGAGTCGACCGGTGCCACCACCAGGGCCACGCCAGCCGGCACCGCATCGACCGGCACCGCATCGACCGGCACCGGGTCAACCGGCACCGGGTCAACCGGCACCGGGTCAACCGGGGCCGGGAAGACCGGCACCGCGCAGAGCGGCGATTCGGCGGCGCGGACGAGGCGCCGGCCGTGGCGTCGGGGGCGAGCCATTCTGACTGTCGGCGGAGCCGTGATCGCCGCGGTGGCGCTCGCCGGGTCGCTCGGTGACGTCAGCAATCGTCGACAGGGACAGGGCGCCGCGCCAACCGGCAGCGGCCCGGGCACCACCACTGTGGGGATGCCCAGCACCGAGGAGCCGACCGGCGCGGCCGATGCCAGACCGTCCGCCGTACCGCCGACCAGGAACACCGCGCCCGCCACCCGGATCAGCCCCCCGTCCGGTCCGGGCGGGCCAGTGGTCCCGGGCCCGACGTCCGCCACTTCTGGCCCGACCTCGACCTCGACCCCGACCACTGCCGCGCCGACGCCCACCGCTGCCGTCGGTGTACCCGTCGACGCCCGTGGCGGGACGGTCACCGCTCGCTGCGTGGGGAAGTCGGTCGAGGTGCTCACTGTGGTGCTCGCGCCCGATTTCCGGGTCGAGGGGTACGACAGGGGGCCGGCCAAGCAGATCGTTGTCGAGCTGACCTCTGCGGAGCACCGCAGCGAGATCCGGGTGCACTGCCCCAGTGGTCAGCTGAAGTCGAGGGTCAAGGAACGCGCCGCCTGATCGGGGGCCGGCGGGTGCCGCGCCCGGGACGTACCCGGGACGCGGCCCCCCGTTCCCGCCGGCCGGTCCGTCACCGCCCGGCCAGCGCCGCCCAGCCCGGGTTACCCGGCTCCCGGCGCAGCGGCATGCCCGCCTCCGCCGGCGTCCGATCCCCCTTGCGCTGGTTGCAGGCGTAGCAGGCGGCGGTGGTGTTCCGCCAGGTGTTCCGGCCACCGCGCGAGCGGGGCAGGATGTGGTCGATGGTGGAGGCCGGGCCGCCGCAGTACGCGCAGCACCTGTCGTCGCGGCGCAGCACACCGGCGCGCGACCAGGCCGGCCCGGAGTTGAACCTCCACCGGGTGACCACGAAGCGGACCAGCCGCACCACCCGGGGCATCGGGAAGACCCCGATCACCCGGTCCGGCTCGGCCTCGTGGATCTCGGCCACCCGACGACAGAGCATGCGGACGGCGTGTTGGACGGTGACCCGGTGCAGCGGGCCGAGGTCGGCGTTGATGACGAGGACGGCGTCCACCGGGACTCCTTTCCAGAGGTGACGGACAGCAAGAAGCCGCCCGGTCCGGCTGTCGGACGGGGCGGCTCAGCGCGTACGGGTACGCGTCAGTCGGGCCGGCCCGCCCGGGGACCTTCCGCTCGGTAACCGTCGCCGGGCAGCGTCGACGGCACTGTGGTGACGTGCGACATCGTCATGAGCTGCTCCCGCGGTGGTGGTTGACCTTGCGCGCTCACGGTAGGTCGACGGGGGACACAGGAGCAACGTATTTCGATCGGCCGGGCTCGTCGGGACGCCGCTGGCGGCGGGTGCGGGGAGCCGCCTTGGCCGAGACCTGGGCTGTGGTCAGCGGTCGATTCAGCCGCAGCGCCATCCGAGCGGTGAGTTCGCTGTCCAGCAGCGGCCGGTTCACCTCACCGGCGACTGCTAGCGCGGGCCCGGATACCGACCGCCAGATCGCCGCCAGCCCGGCGCCGAGGCCTACCAGGGCCACTGTTGCCCTGGTGGTCGGTGAGCCGGCGGCCGCGGCGGCACTCACTCCGACGACCGCGAAGAGCACCAACAGCAGGGGTACGAGCACCGGCCAGAAGATGCCGCGCGCCGCCTGGGCCACCAGTCGGCGGTCCCGGATGATCAAGTTTCTGGCGACCACCGCGTAGTCCTCCTCGTCGAGCAGGTCGCGCGGGTGCAGGCCGCCGGTGAGCACGTCGCGCCAGAGGTCGCCCTGGCCGCGTAGCGCCCGGCTCAGGGTGGCGGGCGTCGGCTCGGTCGGGTCCCCGTGGCCGGCACGGTCGACAGCGCTCGCCCAGGCGGCCAGCGAGCGGCGCACCACCGCTGCCGAGTACGGCGGCAGCACGCTGGCCAACTCGTCCAGCCACCTGCTGATCTGGACCTGCCGGCCGCCGAACTGCCGCAGCAACTGCGTGACGTCGCCGGCTCGGACGGTGTCGGCCACCGAACGGCCCAGTCGGTAGGCCAGCCCGACCCGGTGGTTGGCGGCCATCGCCCAGCGCAGCACCTCCACGTTGAGGTCGTCGAGGGCGAGCAGCAGCGGCACCGGGTCGGCGGAGTCGGGCTGGCCCAGGTCGGGGAGCAGGGCTCTGGCGGCCGACGTGTCGGGTACCGGCCCGGTGTGCCGGGTGAGGTCGGCGATCTGAGCGAGGGCGACGTCCACCCCGTCGAGGTACATCCGCATCCGACGGTGGACGGACATCTCGGTGAGGTTGGAGAGTTTGGCCGGCGGTACGGCAGGGCGAGCCTCGACGAAGGCGCGGGGCTCCGCGTGCTGCCCGTGGTGGTAGGCGTCCGCCATCCACCATCCCAGCCGGAGCGCGGTGACGATGCACGCGCGCTCGTCGCGGATCAGCGGGTACGCGTCGTCGTGGCCGATCTCGTCGATCGGCGACTCGTTCTCCGCGCCGGCGCGGTGCAGTGGTGACATCTCCCGCTGCCCTCCCGCCCGGCCGATCGACGGTTGATCATTCGAGCGTACGGCAGCGTACGGTGGCTTATGTTGTGTTTTGTCGATTTGGCCTGCCGGCCAGCAGCCCACGCGGCCGGATCGAGCGCACCGGCTCGGCCGCGCCACCCTCGGCGCGCAGGATGTGGTTCGCGGCGATGATCCCGGTCGCGGCCGAGCGTTCCATCAACGCGCTCGGGAAGTCCGTGGCGATGCCGTCGCCGGCCAGGTAGAGGCCGTTCGCGTCGGTGCGTACCCCCGGACGCCACGCGTGGCTGCCCGGCGTGAACGCCGGCGCCTGCGCCTCCACCCGGGCCCGCAGCTCGCGGACCCGCAGGTCGCCCGCCTCCGGCCAGAGCGCGACCAGTTCGCGGCGCATCCGCTCGGCCAACTCCTCGGCCGGCACGCCGGGCTCGCAGGCGTACGCGTGCAGCTCGACGACCGACCCACCGGTCTGCTGCGCCCAGCGCCGCGGCTCGTTCTCCAGCCGGTGGTAGAGCGTCACCGAGTCCAGAGTGGGCTGGCGGGACACGCCGCTGAACACCGCCCGCTCGGCGGCCACGTCCCCGTCACACCAGTAGCGCGCCACCGCGTACGGCGGGCCGGGGACACCGAAGGCCGGCATCCGTGCCGCCAGCTCGGGTGCCTGCTCGGCCACGTCCGGGGAGGCCGCCACCAGCGCGGCGAGCGCCGGCGGGTCGACGGCGAGCACGACATGACAGGCCGGATGGCTGCCGCCGTCGGTGGTCGTCACCCGCCAGCCCTCGGCGTCGCGGTGCACCCCGGTGGCGGCGCAGTTGGTGAGGACCCGGCCGCCGTGCTTCTCCACGTGCCGGGTCAGCGGCTCCCAGATCGCCGTGGCGTAGTCCTCGTCGGGGCAGTCGAAGGCCAGACCCTCCGGGTTGCCGAGCAGATAGAAGTGGAACTGGGCGACCATCTCGGCGGCCGACATCTCCGCCTCGTGGTTGAAGAACGAGTGCGAGAAGACCTCGAACAGCATCGCCCGCGCCCGGTCCGGCAGTCGCAGCGACGCCAGCAGCTCGTCGGCGGTGCTGTCGTCCAGGTCGGCGTAGGTGCGCACCGGGTCGTAGCTGAGCAGCGGCAGCGCCGCGTCCCGGTCCATCAGCCGCAGGTCGGCCAGGCGCAGGCTGGGGCTGCGCAGCAGCAGCGCCAGCAGGTTCGCCGGCGGCGCGGGCGGCAACTTGCCGAACTCCTCGGTCGGCCACTGCTCGCTGAGAATCGGGTAGCCCGGAATCGGCTTGAGAAAGCCGAGGTCAGGATCGATCCGGCGGAGGATGGACCGCCAGTTGTAGTACTGCCGGAAGAACGCGTGGAAGCCGTGCTCGTTCTGCTGGTGGCCGTCGGCGAGCGCCTCCGGCCAGGCGCCCAGTCGACCGCCGAGGGTCGGTGCCGCCTCCAGCACCGTGACCGCCACACCCCGCTCGGCCAACACCACAGCCGCCGACATCCCGGCGATGCCGCCACCCACCACCAGCGCCGTCGTCGGTCGCGGCACCCGGTCGGCGCCACCGCCGCCCGGGTCCACCTGGTGCTGCCGTACGCCGATCAGCCGACCTACCACTTGCGACAGCGCCATGGGCCCAGTCTGCCCCACCTTGGATCAGTCGGCTGGCAAGCAACGGCGGGGACGGTCGGAGGCTGGCCAGACGTACTCCAGATCCTCCGGCACGTCGTCGCCGAACAGCGGGCGGTAGTGCGTCGGGTCCTTGCGCAGCAGCGACGAGCGGTGACTCAGGTGCAGGTCGTCGCGGCCCAGCCACGGTGGCAGCTCACCGGCTCGGGCCAGCTCGTCCTGGGTCCGTACGACGCCGGCACCGCAGGCTGCGGCGAGGTCGACGGTCATCGTGGTGGCGCAGGTGTCGGCCCGCCCCGGTTCGGTCCAGACCGCGCACATGTCCAGCCCGTAGCGGACGAGCGCCTCCTCGTACCCGGCCCACATCTTCACCGCCGGGTGGTTGCGCCAGCCGTACCCGGGTCGGGTGAGTCCACGCAGCACCTGAATGGCTTCCACCCGCTGCTTGCCGAGCCGCTTCTGGTCCAGCGTGCGGGCGCTGGCCAGAAAGCCCGGGTACGGGAGGAACGTCTGCATGTCGCTGCTCTACCCGTCGCCGGGGCGGACATACCTGGTCGCGGGATGATCCGGACGGGGTCGCCCACCGTGGCCGTGCTGATTACGATCCGGGCATGGCGGAGCCGTGGCGGGACCGGGCGCGACGGGCGGTCGAGTGGAACTGGCGGCTGCGGTCCGTCGGTGATCCGCGCCCGCACTACGTGATCTGTGGCAAGGACGCGCTCGCCTACTACGTGGCCCGGGCGATGCTCGAATCCGAGCTGCCGACGGGTGGGGCCCGGGTGACAGTCGTGGTGCCGGAGCGTTACCGCAGCAACGGGCCGGACGTGGCCGGGCTGCGCGGCGTCCGAGTGGTCCGCTCGGACCGGCTGGACGTGACCACCTTCGAGGCCGCCGGTCTGGCCGGCGCGACCGGGCTGGCCCTGTTGCACCAGGACGACGTGGGCAACCTGCACGCCGCGCTCTGCGCCCAGGCTGTCGACCAGCGGGTCCGCCAGGTGCTGAGGATGTTCAACGGCACCCTCGCCGACGGCGTGCGCAAGCTGCTCAAGGCCCCGGTCGAGGTGCTCTCCGACGCTGAGATGGCCGCGCCGGCGTTCGTGGCCGCCGCGCTGAACGAGGTCGACCCGAGTTCCTTCCAACACCGGGACAAGACGCTGCGGGTGGCGCGTCGGGCCGACGTCCGACCGCAGGACGTGGTCTGCGCGTTGGCGCACCTCAGCGAGGCGCAGGGGGTGGAGCTGCTGCCGGCCGAGCAGGCTGGCGCCGACCTGGTGCTCGCCGAGGCGACCGGTCAACCACCGGGCACCGAGGTCGCCGCCCGCCGGTTGGTCCGGGCACGTCGGCGCCGTCGTCCGGTCGCTGTGGTGATGGGGGCGGTACGTGGCTTCGCCACCCGCAAGATCGGCATTGCGGTGATGGCGGTGCTCGCGCTGATCGCGGTGCTGGGGGCGCTGATCTCCCGGGCCGAGGACGTCTCTCCGCTGGAGGCGCTGTACCTGACGCTGGTCACCACGCTCAGCGGCGCCGACCCGGACACCACGAAGGCAGCGGACGCCCAGATCATGCAGGTGGTGCTCAACCTGGCCGGGTTGGCGCTCATCCCACTGATCACCGCCGTCGTGGTGGACGGCATCGTCAACGCCCGGCTGGCCCTGCACACCGGCCGCCTGCAACCCCCGCGAGTCGGGCACGTGGTGGTGATCGGCCTGGGCAACGTCGGCACCCGGGTGATGGCGCAGCTACGCGAGTACGACGTCGAGGTGGTGGCGATCGACAAGGATCCGGAGCCGCGCGGCGCCGCCCTGGCCCGCCAACTGGAGGTGCCGCTGATCGTCGGCGACGCCGCGTTGCCGGAGACACTCGTCGCCGCTTCGGTTGCCGACTGCCAGGCGCTGGTGGTGGCGTCCACCGACGACGTGGCCAACCTGGAGGCGGCGCTCGCTGCCCGCGACCTCCGCGCCGACCTGCGCGTGGTGCTTCGGCTCTTCGACGGTGACTTCGCCGAACGGGTGGAGGAGACCTTCGCGCTCGGCGTGTCCCGCTCGGTCTCCTACCTGGCCGCCCCGGCCTTCATCGGGGCGCTCACCGAACGCGCCGTGATCACCACCATCCCCGTCGACCGGCACGCGTTGCCGGTCGCCGAGGTTCCGGTCGCCGCCGGCTCCGAGCTGGACGGCCGACCCCTCGACGTGGTCAACAGGGACGGGCAGGTCCGGCTGATCGCCCGCACCCCGGCGGGCGGCGCCAAGACCATTTGGTGGAAGGACCTCGACCCCCGGCAGGTGATCTTCGCCGGCGACCGGCTGACAGTCGTCGCCCGGCGGCGCGGGTTGGACTGGCTGACGCGGCAGTGCGCACCGCCGGCCCATCCGGGTCCGGTCCCCCGGCCGGCCGGGGCGGTGCACGGCGGGGTTCGCACCCCAGCGGCGGCGTCTCCCACGGTGCCGGGCCAGACGGACTCGGGGGGCGGCGCGGCACACCCCGTTGCCCCCGCCGGGGGCGCTTCCCCGACAATCGCAGGCGGCCCACCGAACGACTCCGAGCTGACCCGCCGACGTGACGAGACGGGTGAGGTGAGCTGACACCACCCGGCGCAGCCGCTGCGCCATCCACCGGGTGAGGGAAGAAGGGCAGCGTCCTCTTGGTCGAAGCGCTAGTGGGTGGCCGCAGTGACAGGTGACCCTGCACGCGTCCCAAACCTCTCGCACCACCACCAGGATCCGGTCGAGGTGGCGGACTCGTTCCTCAAATCTGCTGCCGCAGGCGATGGTTCGGCTATCGCCGAGCTGCTTGGCCTATGCCCTGTGCTCAAGGCGCAGGCTGACGTTGGAAACACTCGTGCACGTACGATGTTGGGCGTCATTTTCATGTTGTATGTCGACGCTCCGGAGGAGACTGTCGACTTCCTCGGTCAGTCCGCCGCCGAGGGCGACGTGGTTGCTCAGCGGACTCTGGCGTACCTGCTGGAGCGAGGGCAGGGAGTCGCCGTTGACAAGAAAAGGGCGATGCGGCTCTATCGTGCGGCAGCCGAGGGTGGAGACGCGATAGCTGCCTTCAACCTTGGCCTGCACTACGCCAGCGGCGAAGTCCTCGCGGCCGACATCCCTAACGCCGTGCGGTGGTTGAGGGTCGCAGCGAAGGCGGAAGTCAGTGAGTCGTACCCGTTGCTGGGAAACCATCTGGCTGCTCTTGACCTTGATGAAGAAGCGCTTGAGTGGTACCTGGTTGGCGCCGACGCGGGTCAATCCAACTGCATGTTCGTCGTGGGTAGTTGGTACCGGGACGGCATTGGGACGAGCGTAGATCTGGTACAGAGTCTGCGTTGGTTCATTGCGATGCTCAACGAGGGCAGCGGCGACGGAGTGCACGAGGCGCATCAGTTCGTCTCACGGATGACCCCCGGAGAGGTTCGAGAGGCTGCTCGCCTGGCAGGCCGACCATTCGACGCGGAGGTGTTCCTTGGGCAAGGAAACTGAGCCCACCTGCCGTCCTGTAGCTGAAGCAGCGTCTAGCGAGAACTTCGACGGTCAGCGGCTACGCACGGTTCTTGCCACGCTCGAACCGTGGCAGCGTGTTGCGTTCGCGGTCAGTTGCGTCGAGGTTCTGGTGCCCTCATATGTCAGGTTCAGCGAGCCGGACCAGGTCGGTGACGCACACCTCGTGCGGGCCAGCGTCGATGCCGTCTGGTCGGCCTTGGCAGGTCACCAGCCGGCCGTTCACTATCCCGAGTTGCCCTCGCCGGACGCGGTGAAGGAGCTGCTGCCCGCGGAGGATGACTGGAATGACTGGGCACCTCAGGCGGAGGATGCCGTCGCGTCGCTCGTCTACCTGCTCGAGCTGGTAGACAGCGATGACGTCACCGACGCCGTCTACACAGCCGAGCGGGCATACGCGGCGGTCGACGAGTTCTCGGCTCGGGAGCAGGACCTTGAGGTGCTCGACGCCGATGACCGTGAGGCTCTGCTTGGGTCGCCGTCAGTCCAGGATGAGCTGCGGCGGCAGGCGGAGGCTCTCACAATTCTCGGAGACTCGGCCGCCGACCGGTCGGCCGTCGCTGAGCTTCGCGCCGCTGCTCGACGAAATCCGGTCGGTGGTGTGCTGTAGACATCCCTGCCGCTCATCAAACCCTGATGGCCGCGTGCGGAGGGCCGGGAATGATTGGCCGTGGAACAGGTGGAGCGGCGTTGGCGACGCCTGGTGCACGAGCGTGGGTTGACGAGCGACGATGGCACCCTGCTAATCAGTCTCACAGGGCAAAGGGATGACAGGGGTTGGGTGGCGGTGCGGATGCCAGACGAGCCGTTGGCGCTCGACGCGCTCGGTCCGAATCCTGGCGAGCCGGAGTTTGTGGCGATGTCGCTGGCCGGCGATGTCGTATGCGGGGTAACGGCAGAGGAGTACGAGTTGTGGGTGGTATGCGCACGCCTTGATTGAGCGGGGGCCGTTCAGGTAACAGTGCGACGCGGACGGGAGTAGGAATGCCAGCGCTGAGCGAACACGTGAATGTCTACACGACGGCAATCGCAGTCCTCGAACAAAAGGGGTTCTCGGTTTGGTACGACAGAGAGACCGATTCCGTTTGTGCTCAGCGGGATGGCTGGGACTTCTGGGCAGACAATCCGGTCTCCCTGCTCGGCCTGGCGGCGATATTCGAATACAAGAATCCAAGCGAGTACACAAGCCGTTGGTGGGAGACTGAGGGCAGCATTCGCTACCCGAACGTTCCCGAGACTGCACCCGAGTACACCCCGGCCTACGGTGGACTGCGACACGAAAGCGAGCGCCAATAGAGCCTGCGCGGGGCACCGAAAGTGCGATACCGCCCATGATTCCGTGAGTTCGCCGACGCGGGGTGCAGGACTTCGGTCGGGATTTGGACGATCGGCTCGCGGACCGCCGCGTGCGGCGGTGACCCCTCCGACCGCAAGCTCGGAGGATCGGTCAGCCGGAACCGGCCGGAGCTGAGCGACAATCGACGGCATGCGTTTCCGCATCCTGGGGCCGACCCAGGTGGTACTGGCCGACGGGCGAGAGGTCCCCGTGGGCGGTCCGCGGCTGCGCGCCCTGCTGGCGCTCCTCCTGCTCGACGCGGGCCGGGTGGTCTCCGCGGAGCGCCTGATCGACGGCCTGTACGGGGAGCATCCGCCCCGAGGTGCGGCCAACGCGCTCCAGTCCCAGGTGTCGCGGCTGCGCCAGGCCCTGCCCGCCGGGCACGACCCGGTCGAGTTTCACCCGGCCGGGTATCGCCTGGTTGTGGACCCTGACGACGTCGACGCGTACCGGTTTGAACGGCTCGCCGGGGCGGGGCGCCGCGCGCTCGTCGACGGCGACTGGCCCCGGGCGGCGACGGTGTTGCGCGAGGCGCTGGAGTTGTGGCGTGGTCCCGCCCTGGCCGATGCCATCGGCGCAGCCGGCGCGCCCGCGCAGGCGGCCCGGCTGGACGAACTGCGGTTGGCCGCCATCGAGGATCGGGTCGAGGCGGACCTGGCGTTGGGCGCACAGAGCGCGCTGATCGCGGAGTTGCGGGAGTTGGTCGTCGCGCATCCCCTGCGGGAGCGCTCGCGGGGCCAGCTCATGCGTGCCCTGGCGGCACTGGGTCGGCCGGCGGAGGCGCTGGCCGAGTTCGAGGAGGCCCGGCACACGCTGGCCGAGCAACTCGGCGTCGACCCGTCGGCGGAGTTGGCCGCGGTCCACCTGGCGGTGCTGCGCGGTGAGGAACGCCTGTCGGCCGAACCGGTGCTGCCGAGTCAACTCACCACCTTCGTCGGACGCGAGGAGGAACTCAAACGCGTCGGCGACCTGCTCGTCGAGCGCCGGCTCGTCACCCTCACCGGCCCCGGGGGCGCGGGCAAGACACGCCTGGCGATCGAGGCCGCGGGCCGGGTCGACGGGGAGGTCCGTTTCGTCGAGCTGGCCGGCCTGGCCGACGGTTCGGACGTTCCGCAGGCGGTGCTGAGCGCGCTCGGCCTGCGCGACGCGGGCCTGCGTGCCCCGGCCGAGCCGGGCTGGCAGACCACCGACCGGTTGGTCGAGGCGCTCGCCGAGCGGCGACTGCTGCTGGTGCTCGACAACTGCGAGCACGTCCTCGTCGAGGCGGCCCGGCTGGCGGCCCGGCTGCTGAGCGCGTGCCCGGCGTTGCGCGTCCTGGCCACCAGTCGGGAGCCGCTCGGGCTGGCCGGTGAGGCGCTGTGCCCGCTGTCCGGGCTCACAGTGCCACCGCTCGGAGCGTCCGCGCTGGACGCCGACGACTACGCGGCGGTCGGCCTCTTCGCCCAACGGGCCGCCGACGTCGCGCCCGACTTCACCGTCACGCCGGCCAACGTCGAGATGGTGCTACGGATCTGCCGCAGCCTGGACGGCCTCCCGCTGGCGATCGAGTTGGCCGCCGCGCGGCTGCGGGCGTTGTCCGTCGCCGAGGTGGCAGCCCGTCTCGACGACCGGTTCCGGCTGTTGTCGACGGGCAACCGGGCCGTGTCGCCGCGACACCGCACCCTCCGGGCGGTGGTCGAGTGGAGTTGGGATCTGCTCGACGACGCCGAACGGGAAGTGGCCCGACGGCTGACCGTCTTCGCCGGTGGGGCCACGCTGGAGGCGGCCGAGCGGGTCTGCGGCCTGCCCACCGCCGAGTTCGTCGACGCGCTCACCGGTCTGGTCGACAAGTCCTTCGTGGAGATGGCCGGCGGCAGGTACCGGATGCTCGAAACGGTGCGGGCCTTCTGCGCCGAGCGTCTCGCCGAGGCCGGCGAAGCGGACCACCTGCGTCGCGCGCACACCGCGTACTTCCTGGAATTCGCCTGGACCGCCAGCGACCACCTCCGCTGCGCGGAGCAGCTGCACTGGCTGCGACGGCTCGACGCGGAGCGGGACAACCTCCATGCGGCGTTACGGCGGGCCACCGCCGCCGGTGACACATCCGACGCGGCCGGGCTGGTCGCGGCCCTGTCGTTCTACTGGTGGCTGCGCGGCATGCGCGGAGAAGGGGCGCGGCTCGCCACCGACGTCCTCGATTTGCTCGGCGCCGAAGCGCCACCGGGGCTGAGCGAGGAGTTCGCCCTCTGCGTCTACAACGCCTCGCTCGCCGGCTCCGGCCCTTTGCCGTCCCTCGGGACGCAGCGGGCCGTGATCCGCAGCCTCGGCCGGGCGCCCCGACAACCGTTCCTGCTGTACCTGTCAGGGATCTCGACCGGGCCGCCGTCCGGCGGCGCCGAGGATGTCGACGAGCTGATGGGGGAGCTGCGACGGCTGGTCGGCCCGGACCCGTGGATCAACGCGCTCGGCGCGATGGGCAGCGGCTCGGCGCTGATGTGGAGCGACCAATGGGACCGGGCCGAGGCCGCGCTGGCCACCGCGCTCGACGGCTTCCGCGGCACCGGGGACCGGTGGGGCACCATGATCACCCTCGGAGCCCTGGGTGAACTGGCCGCCTGGCAGGGCGATCCGGAGACGGCGGGCGCGCACATGGACGAGGCCATGGGACTGGTCGAGGCGCTCGGGTCGGCCGTCGACCAGGCCGACATGCTGCGTACCCGGGGAGAGATAAGGCTGCGCGCCGGTGACCTCGCGGCGGCGCACGACGACTTCGCCGCTGCGCTGCTGCTCGCGCAGCGCAGCGGCGCGCCCGAGTTCGTGGCCAGCGCCCGGCTCGGTCTCGCCCAGGTGGCCCGGGTGCGGGGGGACCTGGCCGCCGCGAGGCTGTTCTGCGAGGAGGCGTTGGCCGGCGGGCTCACCGGCTGGTACGTCGGCGAGGCCGCCCGTGCGGAGATCATTCTCGTCCTGAAGGAGATCACCGAGGCGGAGAAGGCCGGTGCGCCGCCGTCAGCGGGCGGTGCGTGACCGGTCAGCGCCCGGCCGCACCGTGGGGGCATGACGACATTCGAGGTGGTCGCCGAGGGTCTGGGCAAGCGGTACGGCCCGACCCGCGCGCTCGACACGTTCGACCTGACCGTGCCGCCCGGCACGGTCCACGGACTGCTGGGACCGAACGGCGCGGGCAAGACGACGGCCGTCCGGATCCTCACCACGCTGCTGCGCTTCGACACGGGAAGGGCCACAGTGGCCGGCTACGACGTGCGTCGGCGGCCGGACGAGGTGCGCGCCCGGATCGGGCTGACCGGGCAGTACGCCGCGGTCGACGAGATCCTCAGCGGCCGGCAGAACCTGGAGCTGTTCGGCCGGTTGTTCCGGCTCGGCCGACGGGAGGCCCGCCGGCGCGCCGATGAGCTGCTGGAACGGTTCGGGCTCGACGAGGCGGCGAGTCGGTCCGCCGGTGAGTACTCGGGTGGGATGCGTCGCCGGTTGGACCTCGCCGCCAGCCTGATCCGTACGCCGCGGGTGCTGTTCCTGGACGAGCCGACGACCGGCCTGGACCCGCGCAGCCGCAACCAGGTGTGGGACCTGGTCCGCGGTCTCGTGGCGGACGGGACGACTGTGCTGCTCACCACGCAGTACCTGGAGGAGGCCGATCAGCTCGCCGACCGGATCTCGGTGATCGACGCCGGCCGGGTGGTGGCGGAGGGCTCACCGGACGAGCTGAAGGCGATGACCGGCGGAGACCGGATCGAGGTGGTGGTCCGCGACGCGGCCGAGCTGAGCCAGGCGGCCCGCCTCGTCGCGCCGATCTGCGGTGCGGAGCCCGAACTCGACAGGGAGGTCCGACGGCTCAGCGTGCCGGTGCTCGATCGCGTCGCCGGCCTGGTCGACGTGGTTCGCGCGCTGGACGACGCCGGGATCGCTGTCGAGGACATCGGTCTGCGACGCGCGACGTTGGACGAGGCGTTTCTGCACCTGACCGGGCACCGGCCGGACGACACCCGCGAGCCCGTCGGGGCCGGACGAACTGGGGAGATGGCATGACCACTGCGATCGCCGACGGCTGGACGATGACCAGGCGGAACATGACCCACGTGGTCCGCGCGCCGGAGGAGTTGATCCTCTACTTCTCGCTGCCGATCATGTTCGTGCTGGTCTTCGGGTACGTGTTCGGCAGCGGCATGCAGGTGGCGGGTGGCGGTGACTACCGCGAGTTCCTGCTACCCGGGGTCTTCGTGATGACGATGCTCTACGGGCTGGGGGCCACCGCGACCGGCGTGGCGCTGGACCTCAGCCGGGGTGTGGTCGACAGGTTCCGGTCGATGCCGATGGCACGGTCCGCCCTGATGACCGGTCGCAGCGCCGCCGACCTGCTGCGCGCCCTGCTGGAGATGTCCACCCTCCTGGTGTGCGGCCTGCTCGTCGGGTGGCAGTGGCGACAGGGTGTCGGCAAGGCGATGCTCGCCGTCGGTCTCCTCCTGCTGCTGCGAATCGCGATCACCTGGGTCGGGATCTACCTGGCGTTGCTGGTCCGCAACCCGGACACGGTCGGCGTGATCGTCTTTCCGGCGGCGTTCCCGTTGAGCGCGATCTCCAACGTCTTCGTGTCGCCCGAGCTGATGCCTCCGGTCATCGGAACGATCTCGGAGTGGAACCCGCTGTCGGCCACCGTCGCGGCGATCCGCGAACTGTTCGGCAACCCGGGCCTGGGTGGTGACTCCTGGCCGGCGGAGCACGCGATGCTGTTGGCGGTGCTGTGGCCGGTGCTGCTGATCGCGACGTTCGCTCCACTGGCCGTACGTCGCTACCGGCGGCTGAGCCGTTGACATCCTGCGGGCTGATGCTGAATACGTGAGCAGTGTGTATATTCCGTGCTGTGGTCAGGGGTGCGATGAGCGAAGGTGAAGTTCTCCGGCGTCTGCGCGAATTGGAGATTGCAGACGTGGGAGAGGCTCTGGACGATTCTGACCGGACGGAGAGGCTCCTGGCGGGGCTGCCGAGCGTCTATGCAGCAGCTCTTCGCATCGCGAACGGATTCACAGTGCACAGCGGCATGAACCGCGTCTTCGGGGTTCGTGAGGACCGGCATATGGATCTCCGGGCCTGGAACCAGGTGGAGGGGTGGCGATTCGCCTGGGGTGAAAAGGCGGATCCCTCCTTCCTTATGTTTGGCGAGACGGCGTTCGGAGACCAGTACGCGCTGCGGTGGACCGGCAGCTCCTACGAGGATGTCGTCTACCTCCTCGACGTGAATCTTCTGAGCGTGCGTCCCATCTTCGATTCCTTCGCGCACTTCCTGGATCAGGAGATCGCGCAGAATGCGATAAGCCCTTCTCATTCGACGGCACTCGCTTGTGTCGAAAAATTCGGCCGCGTGCCCTTCAATGAGAACGTTGTCGTTACGCCTTCTCTTCTGTTGGGTGGGTACGAGGACGTTTCGAATATGGTGAAGATCGACAGCTATGCCGCGATGATTTATGGGGGCGACATCTACACAGCGGTGGTGTCGGCGCCCGACGAGGTGGCTGTTGTGGGAGTGGAGCCCTGGGTTGATGACATCGGTCGGCCAAGGCTGCGCGTCGTGTTCGCGGACTGAGGCCGCTTCCCCTGCGAGAAGGGGCAACTCAAGGTCGTGAGGTGCGGGCGGCGTGCCAGACAGCGCCGAGCGCCAGCACACCGAAGCCGGCGAGAACGCTGCCGAGTGGCAGGTTGACCGCCAGCAGCAGACAACCGAAGAGCCCCAAACAGGCGAGCGCCCGGACCGGCAAGCGTCGGTCCGGGTCGCGACCCAGTGTGAGTGCCGCCGCGTTGGTGATCGCGTAATAGACGAGCACCGTGCAGCTGGAGAAGCCGATCGCGTCGCGTACGTCGCCGAGCAGCACCACCACGATGACCACGGCGGCGACCGCCAGTTCGGCGCGGTGTGGCACCTGGTGCACGGGGTGCACGGTGGCCAGCGCACCGGGCAGGTCACGGCGGCGGGCCATCGCGAGGGTGGTCCGGCCGACCCCGGCTACCAGGGACAGCAGCACCCCGACGACGGCGACGGTGGCACCGGCGCGGACCACCCACGCCAGGCCGGGCAGCCCGGCGGCGGTCACCACGTCGACCAGGGGCGCTGCGGAATCGGCCAGCCGGTCGGCGCCGAGCACGCCGACTGTGACCACGGCCAGCACCAGGTAGATCACGAGCACCGCACCGAGCGCCAGCGGCACCGCGCGGGGGATGGGCGCCGACGGCGACCAGCCGGGCCTGCCCCGGCCACAGGTACGCCCCGACGGTCAACGCCATCGCCGCGCAGCTCGCCGTCTTGCCGACCACGAACCCCCAGCCGGCCAGGAACCCGGCGAACGGCCCGAGGCGCTCCCGGCCGTAGACGTAGGTGCCGCCGGACTCCGGGTAACGGGCCGCCAGCCGCGCCGAGCTGGTCGCGTCGCAGAAGGCGACGAAACCGGCCAGCGCCAGCGCGGGCAGCAGGCCGGCGCCGCCGGCCGCCGCAGCGGCCGGCCCGAAGACCACGAAAACGCCCGCACCCAGCATCGAGCCCAGCCCGATGACAACCGCATCGGGTACGCCCAGCCGCCGCGCCAGTTGATCCACGAACCAGAACCTAGGGGTACGAGGTGAACTGCCGATCCCACTCGCGTAACCGGCCGGGGAGCGGCACGCCGTCCCAGGGTGCCCGGTGCAGCAGCCGGTCCAGGAGCAGGCCCAGCAGAAGCCCGGCCACCGAGTCGGTCAGCCAGTGCCAGCCGAGGTAGGTGGTGGTGGTGAGGACGACCAGCGGCGGCACGACGCGGATCACTGTGACGAGCCGGGTCGGCAGGTGGCGGCCGAAGCTGCGGGCCAGCGGGACGAGCAGTAGCGCGATGACCCCGTACCAGACGATCGCGTTGGCGACGTGCCCCGACGGGTAGGACTGCGCGAACCGCACCGGCAGGTCGTCGTGGAACAGCGGCAGGGTCTGCTCGGGCGTCAGGAACGGCTCCTTGACGCTGGCGCTCGGTGCCGCCCGCGCGGTCCATATCTTGAGTGGGCCGATCGTCAGGTTGGTCAGCGCGAACGCGACCACCGGAGGCAGGATCGGCCGCACCGACCGCAGCCGGACGGCCAGCAGCACGCCCAGCCCGGCGGCGATCAACGTCAGCGGAGTGCCCTGCCCGAGGAAGTTCAGCACCCGGGCGACCCAGTACGCGGCGGCCGGCCGGTGTCCGTCCGCCCAGTCGGCGACCGCCCGGTCCAATCCGAAGAGCTGGTCGGCGGCGAGCGCCACCGTCAACCCGGCCAGACCGACAAGCAGGAGCGCGTCGAACCACCAGCCGGCCGGGCGGACGGGCCGTAGCCGCAGGTCACGTCGTACCGCTGTGGGTTTGAGCACGCGACCACGCTACCGGCCCGGCGCCAGGCCGGGGTGTGCGGCGCTGTGGGCCCAACCACGATCAGGGGCGGATGCGGGGGGCGACCAGTCATGCTTGTGCCCGTGCGGATCACGTCTGCCCTCGTGGACCCGGCGCTGCTCGACCTGCCCTGGTCGACACCGCTGGAGGAGTGGCCTGCCCAACACCTGGTGGCGCTGCCACAGGGCATCTCCCGGCACATCGTCCGGTTTGTCCGGTTGGGCGACTACGTGTACGCGTTCAAGGAGACCCGCGAGCGGATCGCCGAGCGGGAGTACGACCTGCTCCGGGCCCTGGAGCGGATCGATTTCCCCTCGGTCGAGGCGGTGGCCGTCGTCGCCGACCGGCAGACCGAGGACGGGGAGCCGCTCGAATCGGTGCTGATCACCCGGCATCTACAGTTCTCGCTGCCGTACCGGGCGCTCTTCTCGCACACCCTTCGACCGGAGACGATGAGCCGGCTGCTCGACGCGCTCGCCGCCCTGATCGTGCGGATGCACCTGACCGGCTTCTTCTGGGGCGACTGCTCCCTGTCGAACACGCTGTTCCGCCGGGACGCTGGCGCGTTCGCCGCCTACCTGGTGGACGCGGAGACGGGTGCCCTGCACAACGCGCTCTCCAACGGTCAGCGTGGCGAGGACCTGGAGATCGCCCGGGTGAACATCTTCGGTGAGGCGCTGGACCTACAGGCCGCGGGGCTCCTGCACGATTCCATCGACCCGGAGGTGGTCTGCGAGGAGGTCGTGCAGCGCTACGAGCGGCTCTGGCACGAGATCACCTACGAGCAGGCGATCGAGCGGGAGGCCCGGCACGACATCGAGGGCCGGATCCGCCGCCTCAACGAGCTGGGCTTCGACGTCGCCGAGGTGGCCATGTCGTCAAGCGACGACGGGCGGTTCCTGGTTCGGCCGAAGGTCGTCGACGCCGGCTACCACACCCGGCGGCTGCTGCGGCTGACCGGGCTGGACGCCGAGGAGAACCAGGCCCGCAAGCTGCTCAACGACCTGGACGCCTACCGGGCGGAGAGCGACCTGATGGACGAGCAGCAGGCCGCCCACCGCTGGCTCACCGAGGTCTTCGAGCCGGTGGTCCGGGCCGTCCCCGCGCACCTGCGCCGCAAGCTGGAGCCGCAGGAGCTGTTCGCCCAGATCATCGAGCACAAGTGGCTGCTCTCCGAGCAGGCCGGCCGGGACGTCGGCATGCGCCACGCGGTCCAGTCGTACCTGTCCGACGTGCTGGTGCACCGCCCCGACGAGCAGGCCATCCTCGGCGTCGAGGTCCCCGCCGTCGGTTGAGCTGGGCCCCCGCCTGCTCCGCGTGGCGTTGGGAGTATGTGCTGGGGGCCTTTGGAGCTGATGTCGCAAACGATTCAGCTCCAAAGGCTCTGCGGAGTACACATCGGACCCGGCCGAGACGACCCGGCAGGTGCGAGCGGTGACGGGGAAGCCGTCGTCACTCCACCCAGGAGCCCGCGCGCAGCACCCGCACCACGTTGAGGTCGTCGTCGAGCACCACCAGGTCGGCGCGGAGGCCCACCTGGAGGGACCCGACCCGGTCACCCAGGCCGATGGCCCGCGCTGGGGTGGTGGCCACCATCCGCGCGGCATCGGCGATCGGGATTCCGGCGTTCACGGCGTGCCGCAGTGCGGCGTCCATTGTCAGCGTGCTGCCGGCGATAGCGCCGTCGCGGGCGAGTCGGGCCACCCCGTCGGCGACTGTGACGGCCTGGCCGCCCAACTCGTACTCGCCGTCGGGCATGCCGGCGGCGGCCATCGCATCGGTGATCAGCGCGGCGCGGTCCGGGCCTGCGGTCGCGGTGGCGAAGGTCAGCATGCCGTCGTGCAGGTGAATCCCGTCGGCCACCAGCTCGCAGATCACTGTGGGCGCGTCGAGCAGGGCCACCACCGGCCCCGGCTCGCGGTGGTGCACCGGCCGCATGCCGTTGAACAGGTGGGTGCCGACACTGGCGCCGGCGGCGACCGCGGCGCGGGTCTGCTCGTACGTGGCGTCGGTGTGGCCCACCGCCGCCACCACCCGCTGCGCGGTGAGCAGCTTGATCGCCTCCAGCGCCCCGTCGCGCTCCGGAGCGAGGGTGACCATCCGGATCGCGCCCCGACCCAGCTCGATCAGCTCGGTCAGCTCGTCGGTCGACGGGTCACGCAGATACTCCGGGTTCTGCGCGCCGCAGCGGGCGGCCGAGAGGTACGGCCCTTCGAAGTGGACTCCCGCCAACACGCCCTCCTCGACCAACGGGGCGAACGCCTCGGTGGCCGTACGCATCAGCGGAAAGGGCGCACTGACCAGGCTGGCCAGCAGCGTGGTGGTGCCGTGGGCGAGGTGGAAGTCGGCAGCCTTGCGGGCCTCGTCGGCGTCGCCTGTGGTGAAGGTGTGCCCGCCACCGCCGTGCGTGTGCATGTCGACGAAGCCGGGCACGATCCAGTGCCCGTCGCGCACCGACGGATACTCGGCCACCGCTGTGATCCGGTCACCGTCCCACTCGACGCAGCCCTGTCGGACGACTCCGGTCGGGGTCACCACTCGGCCGTTCACCCGTACGGTCATCGCTTCTCCTGATGGTCACGGACACCCACGGCGTCCAGGGCGAGCAGGGCGGCACCGAGGCAACCGGCCTCGTCGCCGAGGGCTGCCGCGACGAGCTGCGGCTCCCGGTGGAAGGTCATCCGTTCGTGCAGCGCCGCCCGCAGCGGGGTCAGCAGCCGGTCCCCGGCCTGGGCCAGGCCGCCGCCGAGCACTATCGTCGCGACGTCGAACAGCGCCTGCCCGCTGGCGAGGCCGTCGGCGAGCGCCTCGACCGCTTCCTGCCAGACCTGGCCGGCGAGCTGTTCGCCGGCCGCGGCCCGCTCGGCCACCTCGGCAGCCGTCACCGGGGCGTCCGCCGTGTAGCCGGCGAGTTCGGCGTAGCGGCGGCCGATCGCGGCGGCCGACGCGACCGCCTCCAGGCAGCCGGGGCGGCCGCAGCCGCAGCGCGGACCGTCGGGCCGGACCAGGATGTGGCCGATCTCCCCGGCGGCGCCGTGGGCCCCCACGGCGGCCGTGCCGTCCACGACGTGCGCAGCGGCGATGCCGGTGCCGATCGCCACGAACAGCACGTGCCCGGTGCCGCGTCCGGCGCCGAGCCGGGCCTCGGCGAGACCACCGACACGCACGTCGTGGCCGAGCGCCGCCGGCAGGCCGAGCCGCCGCACCGTCAGGTCCCGCAGGGGTACGTCCCGGAAGCCCACGTTCGCCGACCACACCGCGACGCCGCGCGCCTCGTCCACCACCCCGGGCACGGCGATGCCGACAGCGATCGGGGTGAGCCCGTCGGCGCGGGCCTTGTCGGCCAGCCCGCCGGCCACCTCCAGGATGGTGCCGACCACGGCAGCCGGGCCGCGCGCGGCGTCGGTGGGGTGCCGTTCGGTGCGCACCACGACCCCGTCCGGTTGGACCAGGGCGCACTTCATGCCGGTGCCGCCGACGTCCAGCGCGACGACCACGCGGTCGCTCACGGCGCCAGCTCGGTTCGCGACTGCGGGGCTCGCAACCCCGGCTCACTCCTCGCGCTCACGCCAACACCACGGACCGGGTGAGGTGGCGGGGCGCGTCCGGGTCGAGACCCCGGCTGGTTGCCAGCGCGACAGCGAAGCGTTGCGCCAGGATCAGGTCGGCCATCGGATCGACCGGGGTACGGCCGGCGGACCAGCTGCCCAGCACCGTGCGCCAACCGTGCGTGCGGCTGTGCACGAAGGCCGCACCGGTGGCCGCCACATCCTCGGGCAGCCCGTCGGGCAGCTCACCGAACGCCCAGACCAGCCGGCCCGGCGCGGCAACCGAGATGGGCCCGTGCCGGTAGTCCATCGCCGGGTACGCCTCGGCCCAGAAGGTAGCCGTCTCGCGGCACTTCAGCGCCGCCTCCTGGGCCAGCCCGATCGTCCACCCCCGACCGAGGAAGGTGACCTGCTCGATGGTGGCCGGGTCGATCGGCAGCGGGGATCGCACCGCCACCTCGGCGTCGGCGGCGAGCGCTGTCACCGGGTCGCCGAGCTGGGCCCGGAGCAGGGCCAGCGCGGTGGTCGCGAAGCGGGTCTGCACCACCGACCGCTCGTCGGCGAAGGGCAGGGCCACCGTGGCGGTGGCCAGCTCGACCGCCGGAGACGTGGGGTCACCGACGATGACCGTGGTGGGTGTCCGCCCGCGCAGCGCGGCGAGCAGCTCCAGCACCTCGGTGGTCGTGCCGGAACGGGTGATCGCGATCAGCCGGTCGTAGCGGCGGCCGGCGGGGAACTCCGACGCCTGGAACGCGTCGGTCTCACCTTGGCCGGCCTGCTCGCGGCGTGCCGCGTACGCCATCGCCATGAACCACGACGTGCCGCAACCGACGACGGCGACCCGCTCCCCGGGGCGCGGCAGGTCACCGCGTACGACCTCGGCCAGCCCGGCCGCCTCCCGCCAGCAGTCGGGTTGGCTCGCGATCTCCGCGTCCACGTACGCCATGGGAAACTCCTCGCAGGGCCGACCGGTGCGCAATACGGCTCGTTAGACCCGCATTTCGCGCGTTATTCTGCGCGAACGCGGGTGACCATGGCAACCGGCCGCCCGATCGCGCAGGTCAGTCTTTTGCGCCAGCCTAGTTTCGCGCACTAGTGTGCACGCAATCAATCACCGTCCGTGCAGTTGCTGGGAGGGCCCCCGCAGTGGACCGGTACGCCAGATGGAACGCCCTGCTCGAAATGCTGACCGACAACGGCCGGGTCAGCGTCGAGGCGGCAGCCGAGCGGCTGGATGTCTCCCAGGCCACCATCCGGCGTGACTTCGACCAGCTCGCGCAGCAGCAAATGATCACGAGGACCCGAGGTGGCGCGGTCGCCAACGGCGTGTCGTACGACCTGCCTCTGCGCTACAAGACGGCCAAGCACTCGGCCGAGAAGCAGCGGATCGGGGCGGCCGCCGCCGCGCTCGTCACGCCGGGCACAGTGGTCGGCCTGAACGGCGGCACCACCAGCACCGAGGTGGCGAGGGCGCTCGCCGTGCGACCGGATCTGAACACCAGCGCCGAGGGCGCCCAGCTCACAGTGGTGACAAACGCGCTGAACATCGCCAACGAGCTGCTGGTCCGATCCCGGATGAAGGTAGTGGTGGCCGGCGGCGTGGTGCGCCCGAAGTCGTTCGAGCTGGTCGGCCCGCTGGGCGGGGCGCTGCTGCGCGAGGTCACCCTGGACGTCGCGCTGCTCGGCGTGGACGCGATCGACCCGCAGCTCGGTGCCGCCGCCCACCACGAGGGGGAGGCGGCGATGAACAACCTGATGGTTGCCCGCGCCAAGCGCGTGGTGATCATCGCGGACTCGTCCAAGCTCGGCGGCCACGCCTTCGCCCGGATCTGCCCGGTCGAGCGGGTGGAGACGCTGGTGACCGACTCCGGTGCCGCGGCGGAGGTGGTGGACGCGTTCCGCGCTGCCGGAGTACAGGTCATCTGCGCCTGAGAGGTCACGCTCCGTCGATGAACTAGCCCGATCGGCGCGTCGATGCATACCGCGTATTGCGCGCTTCTGCATACCGCGTATGGTGTCGGCTGTCACGCCCACCCATCGGGGGAGGTGCAGCTTGCCAGCTGTCCTGGAGATCGAAGGTCTACGTAAGACGTACAAGAGTCGTCGACGCGGCACCCGCAACGCGCTCGACGGCTTCGACATGCGGGTCGACGCGGGGCAGGTGCACGGCTTCCTGGGTCCCAACGGGTCCGGCAAGACCACCACGCTGCGTACGCTGCTCGGCCTGATCCGGCCCGACGGTGGCCGGATGGCGCTGCTCGGGCACGAGGTCCCCGACGCGCTGCCCACTGTCGCCGGCCAGGTCGGCGCGATCGTGGAGAGCCCGCAGTTCTTCCCGCACTTCACGGCCCGGGACACGCTGTCCCTGCTCGCGGGGGCGGGCGAGGTGCCGGCCGTCCGGGTCGACGAGGTGCTGGAACTCGTCGGGCTACGCGACCGGTCCGGCGAGCGGGTCAAGACGTACTCGTTGGGCATGAAGCAGCGGCTCGCCGTGGCCTCGGCCCTGCTGAAGAACCCGAAGCTGCTCATCCTCGACGAGCCGGCCAACGGCCTCGACCCGGGCGGCATCCGGGAGATGCGCACGCTGATGCGGACCCTCGCCGAGTCCGGAATGACAGTGGTGCTGTCCAGCCACATCCTCGGTGAGATCCAGCTGATCTGCGACTCGGTCACCATCATCTCGCTGGGCCGGCGGGTCGCGTTCGGCCCGGTCGACGAGGTACTCGCGCAGCACTCGTCCGGTGCGGTCCGGATCCGGCTGGAGGCGGTCAGCGACCTGCCGCTGGCCACCGAGGCGCTCACCCAGGCCGGGATCCGGGTCACCGGTCACCCGGACCACCTGATGCTGGCCGGCGTCGACAAGCCGGCGTCGGTGACCCGGCTGCTCGCCGAGAAGAACCTCTACGTCAGTGAGTTGGCGCCGATCGCCGTCGACCTGGAGAGCGTCTTCCTCGAACTGACCGCCACCGCGCCGGTACCCGGTCAGCACCGGCAGGTCGACGAGTCCATGAAGGTCGGCGGGACGGGTCAGCCCGGTCCCGCCGGGGGAGGGTGGGGCGCGTGAGCCTCTTTCGTACCGAGCTGCGCCGGCTCAGCAAGCGGCGTTTCACCCGCTACATGACACTGCTCGGCCTGCTGGTGCTGGCCGCTGTGGTGGTCGGGGTGTTCTTCACCAACCAGAAGATCGACGCCGGCCAGCTCGCCCAGGCCGAGCGTCAGGCCGACCAGCAGTACCAGGAGCAGGTGCGCTGGAGCGAGCAGGAGCGCGCCGCGTGTGCGCAGGCCAAGACGTCCGGCACGGCGACCGACGGCCGCTACCCGGACGACTGCTCGGTGATCACTCCGCCGCCTCGGGAGGAGATCAAGGCTGAGTGGTTCCTGCCCTCGACGTTCGACTTCAAGGAGACGTTCGACGAGACCCTGATCCCGTTCGCGGCGATCCTCGCCCTGGTCGGGTTCGTCATCGGCGCGTCCTTCGTCGGTGCCGAGTGGAGCACCGGCGGCATGATGAACCTGCTGCTCTGGCGGCCGAAGCGGCTCACCGTACTGCTCACCAAGCTGGCCGCGCTGATCACCGGCATCTTGGCGGTGACGCTTCCTGCCGCCGTGCTGTGGTTTGCCGGGTTCTGGGCGGTCGCCAACTTCCGGGGCAGCACCGAGAAGATGACCTCGGGGGTCTGGCAGTCGTTCATGCTGACCGGCGTACGCGGTGTCGTGCTGGTGTTGGTGCTCACCACCATCGGCTTCGCCCTAGCCTCGCTCGGTCGGCACACCGCGATGGCCCTCGGTGGCGTGGTGGCGGTGATGGTGGTCGGCCAGTTCGGCCTCGGCATCCTGCTGTCCATGGCGAGCGTGCGGTTCGCCGAGGCATGGCTGCTGCCCACGTACGCGCTGGCCTGGATGACGAAGACGGTCACCTTGCAGGACTGGAACTCCTGCAACGCGACCTACTACGGGGAGTGCAAGCCGGCCACGATGGACATCACCTGGCAGCAGTCCTCCATCCTGCTCTCGGTCGGGGTAGTGGTGATCCTCGGAGCAGCGCTCTGGGCGATGCGTCGCCGCGACATCTCCTGACCTGACCGCAGTGACGCGGCGCGGTCGGCCCGGCCGTCGGGGTTCCCGGCGGTACGGACCGGCCGCGCCGCTTGCTGCGTCCCTGGTCGCCGCTGACTAGGCTGAACGACATGTCCGCCGACACCACCCCGGCCGCCCCCGA
Source organism: Micromonospora sp. NPDC048843 (assembly GCF_040649965.1). Lineage (NCBI taxonomy): Bacteria > Bacillati > Actinomycetota > Actinomycetes > Micromonosporales > Micromonosporaceae > Micromonospora > Micromonospora sp. NPDC048843. Next base: position 16,883 of record NZ_JBEZGJ010000024.1, on the reverse strand, counting down.
GCCGTCCATCGACGCTCGTCCGGGTGAGGCAGTGGGTGCCGCCGGGCCGACCGTCCCGAATCCCCGACCGGCGCCGCTCATCGAGACCGCCGACGAGTTGGCACCACCCGCCGACGAGTCGGAGCAGCACACGGATCCGGCTGATCCGGCTGATCCGGCGGCGGGGCTGACCGAGCGGGAGCGGGCCATCCTCGCCTTCGAGCAGCAGTGGTGGCGGCACGCCGGCGCCAAGGAGCAGGCCGTCCGGGACACCTTCGGGATCTCGTCGACCCGGTACTACCAACTGCTCAACGGCCTGCTGGACAATCCGGCAGCCCTCGCCGCCGACCCCGTGCTGATCAGCCGACTCCGCCGGTTGCGCTCGTCGCGCGCCCGTAACCGCCGTCGCTGACCTCTTCCGGCCGGTGCAGGAATGTCGCCAGGCCCAAGGGGTACGCGGGGAGCGCTCCGGGGCGCCGGCAGGTGGCCGGAGGCGACGGAGGGAGCGACAAATGACCGCCACCAACCGCAGGTGGGAGCACCGGTGATGCGGGTACGATCCGCGTCCGCCCCGGCCCCGGGTCGGCCGGTCAACGAGGACCTGGTCTTCCGGTTCGGCCCGCTGGTCGGAGTCCTCGACGGCGCGACGGTGCCGGACGGCTTCGACACCGGCTGCGTGCACGGGCCCGACTGGTACGTCCGGCACCTGGCGGCCCGGATCGGCGTCGCCGAGGCGGTACGCCCGGCCGCCCGGCTGACCAGCAACCTGGCCGCGGCCATCCTCGCGGTACGCGCCGACCACGGCGGGCAGTGCGACCTCGACCATCCGGGCACCCCGTCCAGCACTGTCTGCCTCCTGCGGGACTGCGGCGACCAGGTGGACTACCTGGTGCTCTGCGACAGCCCGCTCGTCCTCGATGCCGGTGGCCAGGTCAGCGTGGTCACCGACAACCGGCTGGACGCGGCGATGGCGGAGCTGCGGGAGACAGTGGCCGTCGTGCCGGGCGGCGCAGCGGACCCGGTCACCCGGTTCCGGCACGCCGTGAGCGTCCAGCGGGAGCGGATGAACCGCACCCACGGCTACTGGGTGGCGGCCTCCGACCCGGACGCGGCCTTCCACGCGGTCACCGGGACCGCGCCCCGGCGCGGTCCGGGGGCGCTACGTAGGGCGGCACTTCTCAGTGACGGCGCGTCCAGTGCGGTGGAGCAGTTCGCGCTGACCGACTGGGCCGGTCTGCTCGACCTGCTGAGCGCCGACGGTCCGGGCGCGTTGATCGACCGGGTGCGGGACGCCGAGCGCGACCACCCCGACCGACTGCGCCGACACAAGCCCACCGACGACGCCTCGGTGGTGTTCTGCGAGTTCGGGTAGGCGTTTTTGATCCCCTGACACCCGGTCGGGTGACAACAGAGCGTGATGTGGAACACCCTAGCCGCCCGACCGGCCGGTACCGCTGTCCGGACCGCCAGTGGATGGCCAATGGGGTGGACTTCGGCCGATGAGGGCGGCAGACTGCGGCACGTGGCGGGTGCGGTCCGGCTGGAGCCGGTGGACGAACGGAACCTGGAGCCGTTGCTCTCCGTAGCGGCTGCGGAGGCGGAGCCGGGCGATGTGATGCCCCCGGTCGAGGCGCCCGCCGGCTGGTCGCTCGCCCGTCGCGAGGCGTTCCGCGAATTCCATCGGGCAAGCTTCGGCGGGCTGGACGGCCCGACCGGTTCGCAGATGTACGCCATCCTCGTCGGCGGCGAGGTGATGGGCATGGTCCGGATGACGCGCTGTGACGAGCCGCGCACTGTGGAGACCGGGATGTGGCTCGGTCGGTCGGCGCGCGGGCAGGGAATCGGCGCGGCCGCCCTACGGGAGCTGCTGAACGCCGCCGCTCGGGCGGGCATGCGGGCCGTGGTGGCCGAGACGACCCCGGACAACATCGGCGCGGTCGCCGTCTTGCAGAAGTGCGGCGCGAAACTGCGCGAGGACGACGGCAAGGTACGCGCCGAGATCTGCCTCGATTCGACGCCGCCCGCCTTCTGAGCTGCCCGTCGGGGCCGGCGGCGACCACAGGGGTCGCCGCCGACCGCCCGGGTCAGGCCGGCAGCCGAACGATGTCGTAGTCGGTGCTCGGCGTGGGCTCCACGTCGAACCGGCCGTTCACCACGTACAACGCCGAGCCGAGCAGGTCGCCGGTGGCCGGCGAGCGCAGCTGTGGGCCGGTGATCTCCCGCTGCACCACTCCGGCGGTGTAGCCGGCGTTCATCCGAACCACAGCGACGACGTTGGTCAGGTTCCGGATCACGTAGAGGGTGCGTCCGCGCAGCACCAGCCCGTCGGCCCGGTCCACCGAGTAGCCGCCCAGGTCGAACAGGCGACTGCCGCCGGTACGCGGGTCGACACGCACGAGCTGACCGGTCAGCATCTGCGCGACCAGCAGATCACCGTCCGGCAGCGCCACGATCCCGTTGTTGAACGCGTCCGGCGTCGCGCCCAGGCCGGTGAGTGGCAGCACCCGGAACGCGTCGGGCGCGGGCAGTCGACCACCCGGGCCCAGCGGCACCACGTACAGCTCCGGCCGGGTGGAGTCGGTGAAGTAGATCGCCCGCTTGGTGATCACCAGGTCGTTGACCAGGCTGTTCGGGTCGGTGGTGAACCGGTAGTGGGCCAGCCGGGCGCCAGTGCCCGGGTCGTACACGCTGGCCCCGCCGCCGGTGAAGTCGGCGGTCCAGAGCCGGCCCTGCCTGTCGAGTTTGATGCCCGCCTTGGCGGTTCCCGGTGTGCCGGGGATCAGCACCGAGCCGCGTCCGGTGCGTAAGTCACCCCGCCACACGGCACCGTCCAGGACGGAGCCCACGTACACGGTGGTGCCCCGACCGATCGTCAGTCCTTCCGGGGTGAACCCGTTCGGCAGCGCGATCCGGGCCGGGAACGGCTTCGCCGGATGGGCCGCCGCCGGTGCGCCGACCGAGACCAGGGTCGCCGCCGCCACGAGGGGAACGAGGAGGAGAGAGAGCCGCTTGCGCAAGGAACACCACCTGACGTCGCAGTGGATTACTCCACTGAGGAATGTGACGTACTAGGAACGTCCCGGGTACGACGAAAGGTTGTGCTGGTCTGATCACTCCCGGTTGGCGGCGTACGCGGCCAGGCCGGCGACCTGCGCCGGGTCCAGCGACGGTCGTACCCGGGCCCGCGCTGTCGACACGTGCTCGGCGGTGACGGTGGCGGCGGCGAGCGACTCCCGCATCGCGGCGAGCGCCGCCTCGCGGATCAGCGCCGCGCAGTCCGCGGCGGAGAAGCCGGTCAGCTCGTCGCCGAGGGCCGGCAGGTCGACGTCCGGTGCCAGCGGCACCTGCCGGGACGCGGCCCGCAGGATCTCCGCGCGGGCGGGCCCGTCCGGCGGCGGCACGTACACCAGCCGCTCCAACCGGCCCGGCCGCAGCAACGCCGGGTCGACCAGGTCCGGCCGGTTCGTCGCACCGACCACCACCACGTTGCGCAGCGTCTCCACCCCGTCCAACTCGGTGAGCAGGGCGGCGACCACCCGGTCCGTGGTGCCCCCGTCGGTGGCCTGGCCGCGTACCGGCGCCAGCGCGTCCACCTCGTCCAGGAAGATCAGCGTGGGGGCCGCCTCCCGGGCCCGACGGAACAGCTCGCGAACCGCGCGTTCGCTCTCACCGACCCACTTGGAGAGCAGTTCCGCCCCCTTCACCGACAGCACGTTGGCCCGCCCCGACCCGGCCAGCGCGGTGACCAGGTAGGTCTTGCCGCAGCCCGGCGGCCCATAGAGCAGCACGCCGCGCGGCGGCTGCACGCCGAGCCGGGCAAAGGTGTCCGGGTAGGTCAGCGGCCACAGCACCGACTCGGTCAGCGTCTGTTTGACCTCGTCCAGGCCACCCACGTCGTCGAGGGTCACCGAGGCCAGATCCAGCGTGGACGCCGCCATCGTGGTGGGCCGGACCACCTCCCGGGCGGCGGTGAAGTCGGCCATCGACACCGTCGGCGTCTCGGCGGACTTCTGCCGCAGCGCCGCGCGTACCCCGGCCTCCCGGACCAGTGCGGCCAGATCCGCGGCGACGAACCCGGGGGTACGCCCGGCCACCTCGTCGAGCCGGACGTCGTCGGCCAGCGGCACCTGCCGGGTCAGCACTGTGAGCTGGTCGCGGCGCAGCGCCTGATCCGGGAGCGGGACGCTGATCCGCAGTGACAGCAGGTCGGGCGCGCGAAGCGCGGAGTCGACCGCCTCCGGTCGGCCGGTCGTGCAGACCACTGCGACGCCGGCCCGAATGCTCTCCGCGAGCACCTGACGGAACACGGTCGCCACCGGCCCGGGGTCGTCAGCGGGTGCGAGCGCCTCGACGTCGGTGACCAGCAGTACCGCCGGGCCTTCGGCCCGTGCCGCCGATGCCGCGACGCGCAACCGCTCGGCGGCGGCCTGACTGGTCAACGCGGCCACCTCCGGCGCCCAGAGCGGGTGAACGCGCGCACCGACCCGGGCGGCCACGGCCCGGACCAGCGCCGACTTCCCGGAGCCCGCCGGGCCGACGAGCAACACCCCCAACGAGATGGTGGTGCCGAGTCGACCCAGCACCTCCCGGTGGTGGAAGCCGAGGTCCAGCAGCTCGGTCAGCTCCTCAGCCTGGGCCCGCAGCCCGGGTAGCTCGTCCACGTCTGGCGCGTCCTCCGCCGCAACGGCGTCGGTGCTCGCACCCGGCCGGGTCGACACGGCGCCGACCGGGGCGGGCCCGCCGTGGGTCGCCGCACCGTGCTCCCAGGCGACCGATGTGTCCATGGTGACCAGCGCGCCGGTCGCCGGCTCGACAGTGACAACCTTGAGCAGCGTGCTGGTCCAGGCGAAACCGACGGTGTTGGCGAGGCTGCGTCGGGCCGCCTCGACCAGGCTGCGGACCGAGGCGTCGGGCAGCACGTCCTGCGGCAGCAGCGACACGTCGTCCCCGGCGGTGAGCACCTTGCCCAGCAGGGCCAGCCGGAGCATCTCCGGGCTGACCGCCGCGACGACCCCCACCGGCCCGCTCAGGACGACCCGGCTCGCCGAGACCAACGGCACCGGGCTCACCCGCACCTGACCGCCGTCGCGCAGACCCAGGTTGCCCAATGTCAGGTCGTCGGCGTACAGCAGGGCGCTGCTCGCGCCCGGGCCGGCCGCCGCCGCGATCCCAGCCGTCTCCCGGCGGCCGACAAGGCGGACCGGGTCGCCGGGGCGTAGCCCCAGCGCTGTCAGCGCCTCCGGGTGCAGGCGCACGATGCCCCGTCGGGCGTCCAGCGCCGCCGGCCGCAGGCTCGCCGTCAAGGTCAGGTCGGGTTGCGCCACTGCCCGACCGTAGCCGCCGGCAGCCAGCCCCGCCGGTCAGCGCCGCGGATCCAGCTCGTCCAACAGCGTCGGGTCGCTCCGGATCAGCTCGGCCAACCGGGCCGCCGGGTCCGGCGTCAACCCGTCCGGGCCGGGGGCCCAGGCGGGCACCGTCCGGCCGGAGAGCGGCCAGGCCGGCGGGGGTTCCACAGGCGTCGGCGGGGGAACCGGTCCGACGGTGACGGCAGGCCCGTCCCAGGAGACCCGCATCGGGTACGTCCGCCCGGCGTGCTCCACCTGCACCGTCACCGCCAGCCCGGGGTAGGCCCCGACGACCTGGCGGACCGCCTCGGCCACCTCCTCGACCGGGCCCCATCCGGCCACCTCGTTCGGCGTCTCCACCCCCGCGTGCCGGCCCGGCCGGGCGTTGCGGGTGTCGCCGCCGAGGCCGGGCGGGCTCGACGGTGCTGTGGTGTCGTCACGGTCGGCGGCCCGACGGCGCGACGCCTCCACACGTCGGGCCAGCCGGGCCAGCGTCTCGTCCAGGTCGCCCCTCACCAGATCACCTCTTCCCGCCACGGCCGGAGCTGGTCGGCTCAGGCCCTCCTGTCCCGGGTAGCGCGGTCCAGCGCGCGGTCCAGGACGACCAGTAGTGCGTCCCGCACCGAAAGCCGGTCGCGGGCATCGAACTGCACAAGGGGTACATGATCACCGATGGCCAGCGCCCACCGGATCTCGCCGAGTTCCAGGGCCAGCCGCCCGTCGAAGGCGTTGACCCCGACGACGAACGGCAGCCCGGCCCGCTCGAAGAAGTCGATGGCCGGGAAACAGTCGTCCAGCCGGGCGCTGTCCACCACCACCAGCGCGCCGAGCGCTCCCCGGGCCAGGTCGTCCCACATGAAGCCGAACCGGGTCTGCCCCGGCGTGCCGAACAGGTAGAGCTTCAGGCTGCGGTCGATGGTCACGCAGCCGAAATCCATTGCCACAGTGGTGGTGGTCTTGGTGGACCGGGCACCCGGGTCGTCCACGCCGATCCCGGCGGTGGTCATCTCGGCCTCGGTGGTCAGGGGCGCGATCTCGGAGATCGCACCCACCGTGGTGGTCTTGCCGACCCCGAACCCACCGGCCACCAGGATCTTGACCGGGATCGGCGGTGCGGCCGGCTTACCGGCCGGAGGCGGTGCCGACCCCGCGCCGGCCGGGGGCCGGTACGGAGGCGGTGCGGTCGGCGGTGGGCCGGCCCGCCCGACTATCGGCCCCGTGCCCGGGGACATGCCGTAACGGGCGGCGGCGCTGTTCGCGGCGACCCCGCCGAGCGGGGCGACCGGCCATTCAGGAGATCGCACGGAGTCCATCAATCACTCGCAGGATGAGATCGGGGTCGACAGCGTCGTCGGTGTCAGTCACGTGCACGTCCAGGTGCCCGGCGGCGCGTAGGTCGCCGACCAGGACCCGCGTCACGCCGAAGTGCAGTCGGGCGCGGGCCGAGATCTCGGCCACCGAGATCGGCTCGGCGCAGAGCGCGATGATCGTCTGAAGTTCCGGTGCCAGCAGCGCGCCGGGTGGGCCGGCCCACCAGCCGCTGTCCATGCGGGCGGTCACCTGGGTCTCCAGCCCGATCGCCGGGTCGGCACCCGCGACCCGCCCGGAGGTGAGCACGAACGGACGGGGACCAGGCGGTTGGTCCCCGTCCGGCTCCGGCTCGGGCAGCGCCGGTGTCGCCGCCGGGCCCACCCCTGTCGGGGGTGACGTGCGCAGGTACGGCCGGATCCGAACCCTCGGGTCCGGGTCCGGATCCTCGCCGGCGACGTCGGGGGTCACTGCTGAACGGCGTTCTTCAACTCGACGATCAGTCGCGGGGTCAGGGCGCCACCGGCCCGCCCGGCGAAGAGCGTCATCTCGTACGCGACGGTGCCCAGGTTCGCCGAACGGTCGGCAACCACCCCGAGCACGGAACCGCTGCTGATCGCGCTGATCAGCAGGTAGCCGTCGGCCATGTCGACGATCACCCGGTTCAGTCCGCCGAGGGCGTACCAACTGGCGGCCCCACCGGCGAGGCTGGTCATTCCGGACACGACGGCGGCCAACCGCTCCGCGTTGGACCGATCCTTGATCGCCGACATGGCCATCAGCAGACCGTCCGAGGAGACCGCGATCGCCTCCAGTACCCCGGCGGTGCTGGAGGTGAAGGAGTCCAGCAGCCAGTTGAACGTACGGGCCTCCGGGCTGAGGTCCCCATTGGCGCTGGGCTGACTCTGGTCGACATTGTCGTGCAGGAAGGGGCTGGTCACCGTGATGATCCTTCTTCGTTCCGGTGGTCGGGGCTGACTTCGCGGAGAGCGCGGGCGACGCCCGCCTCGAACTCGCTGATGAGGTCGCGGACCTCGTTCGGGTCACCGAGGTTGGTGCTGGGCGGTTGGCAGACCGGGATGGCGGTGAGGTTCGCTCCCGGCACCCGTCGACTCAACCGGGGCCGCTCCGGTGCGGCATCTGTCGAGCCACCACCACGCGGCACCGTGGGGCCGGCGCCTCCCGGGGTGGTGGGCAGGTCGACGGTCGTGCCCAAGTCCACCACGGCCGCTCCGGCGCCGGCCGACGGGTCGCTGGCCGTCCGCGCCGACGCGCCGTCGAGGCCCGGCGCCACGTGCAGCTCGGCGCGGCGTACACCGGCTTGGAAGGCCTCGACCAGCGCGCGGGCGGCGGCGGGGTCCGCGCCGGTGGCGTCCACCGGCCGGGTCGTCGGGGCGGTGGCGTGCAGCGTCGCCCCGGGCACCCGCTGCCGCACCCGTGGCCCGCCCGGCTTGCCCACCGGTTCCGGGTTCTGGGGTTCGGGAACGGCCTGCTCCGGCTGGCCCCGACCGAACGCGTTCCAGGACGGGCCGGCGTCCAGGCTGAGCGTGGCCCGGCTCAGCAGGTCCGAGTCGAAGCGGGCCGGCGCGGCGACGGCCACCGCGCTGGGCCGCGCTTCGTGCTCGGGGTTGGGCGTCGCCGCCGTACGCCGGTCCCGATCCGGCACCGCCGCGCGGGCCACTGTTGCCCCGGCGCGATCGGCGCGGCGCAGCACCAGCGACGTCGACGGGATCTCCAGCTGTGCGGTCACCCCTCCGCCACCGGTGGCCGCCAGAGCGATCTGCCAGCCGTGGCGACGTGCCAACCGGCCCACAACGAAGAGACCGAGCACCTCGGTCGGGGCCAGGTCGAGCCGTTCCCGGCGGGTCAGCCGGGCGTTCTCCTCAGCCAGCCGTTGCTCGCTCATGCCGATGCCGTGGTCCACCACTGTGAGCCGTGCGCCGAGGCCGGACATCTCGGCGGCCACCAGCACCCGGGTGTGCGGCGGAGAGAAGACCGTGGCGTTCTCCATCAGCTCGGCCAGCGCCAGGACGAGGTCGCCGACCACCGCCGGCGCGGCCGAGACGCCCGCCGGCACCTGCACCTCCACCCGGGTGTAGTCCTCGATCTCACCGAGCGCCAACCGGACCACGTCGGCCAGCGGCACCGGCGCGGTGTGCGCGTCGGCCCCGGCCGAGCCGGAGAGCACCACGAGGCTGCCGGCGTTGCGCCGCAACCGGCTGGAGATGTGGTCGAGTCGGTACAGGTGCTCCAGGCGGCCCGGATCGGCCTCCTGCTGCTCCAGCCGGTCGATCAGCGCGATCTGCCGACCCACCAGGTTCTGGGTACGCCGTCCGACGTGGCCGAACATCTGCGCCACGTTGCGTCGGCCGGCGACCTGCCGTTCGACCAGTTGCGCCGCGGTGTTCTGCACCCTGTCGAAGGCCCGCGCCAGGTCGCCGATCTCGTCGTTGGCGCGGATGTCCACCGGCTCCAGCCGGACCGCTTGGTGTCTCTCCGCCTCGTCGTCGGTGACCCGGACCAGCTCCGCCTCGGCGACCCGGGCGACCCGGTCGGCCGAGCGGGTGAGTCGGGTCAGCGGTCGGGCCACCGTCCGCGCCACCGCCACGCTGAGCAGCACCACAAGCGTCAGGATCAACGCCGCCGCGGCACCGACCAGGTACGCGGCGGTCAGCGCGCGCCGCTGCTCGGCAGTCACCTCGGCGAGCACGTCGGCGATCAGCTTCTTCTCGACGAACTGGCCGAGGCGGATCATCGTGCGGACAGCCGGGAAGAGCGCCTCGATCGGCACGTCCTCGACCGCGGCGGCCGGATCCCGGGCGCTCCTGACCAGGAAGTCGGGTTGGGTACGCGCGGCCACCGCGGCGTCGTTGAGCTGGGCCACCTTGAGCTGCTCGGGCGTGATCAGGCTGCGGAAGCGCGAGTTGTCGACCATGAGCGCGGCGATGCACGCCACGTACCCGGCGGTGGTGTCCGGGGTGCCGATCGCCTTGACCAACAGGCTCAGGGTGGCGCAGGTGCCCAGGCCCTCGTCGGCGCGGAGCAGCCCGTCGAGGGCGAGCACCTGACGGCCCGGCAACGTGTCGGTGTCCACCCCGACCACCAGCCGCAGCGACTCGATGATCCCCTTGTTGACCGGGCCGAACGCGTCCATCACCTGACCCGGTTTGGCGGCCCCGGCCAGGACTGCCGTGCGCAGCTCGACGAGGCTGGACACGCCGTCGAGGGCGCTGTCGACCTCGTCGGTCAGCGCGTCGCTTCGCGCCGCCCGCAGGTCGGCCACCCGATCGTCCACGTCGGCGGACTTACGGACCAGCTCACCGCGTTCGACCCGGCCGAGCAGGAAGCCGACGGAGAGGATGCGTTCCTGCTGGAGGTCCTGGACCAGGCTGCCGACCCGGCTGGCGAGCCGGACCCGTTCGGCGGTGTCGCCGGCCCGCTGTGCCGCGGTGATCCGGTCGAGCATCACCGGCACGGCCAGGCCGACCATGCTGAGCAGCGGGATCACCACGAGCAGCGCGAGCTTGCCGCGGATCCGGAGCCTACCGAGCAGCATCGAACGCCCCCCACTGTGCGGTCTCCGGGTCACGGGCCACGCCGACCGGTTGCAGCGCACGAGACTCGTCGGTCGGCGGTTGCCACGGGTCGCGCTGCGGCGGGGTGTCGGGACTCTCCGCGTGGGTCGCGGCCAGGGCGGCCCGCCGTTGTGCCCGGCGACCGGCGGCGACCAGCAACGCGGCGAGCCAGGCCAGCAGCAGGACGGCGACGACACCCGCCCCGGCGGTCAGCCAGCGGTCCCGGTCGAGCCGGTCGATGCGCTCGGCCAGCAGGGAGTCCAGTTCGGTGAGGATGACCGGCTGAAGTTGGCGGGCGGAGCGGTGCGAGCTGACCGCTGCGGCACTCAACTGGCCCGGGTCGACCACGCCGGTCTCCTTGGCCGGCAGGGAGTACCCGGCGAGCGCCTCCACCGAACGCTGGTAGGTGTCCAGCGGGGTCAGCACGTTGGCACCGAGGTCGGTGCTCTCCGAACCGTCCACGGCCGAGCGCAGGTTGTCGACGAGGTCCGCGGCGGGGGTCAGGGCGGACACCCGCAGGCCGGTCAGCTCCAGCAGGCCGCGCGGTCGCTCGGCGGCCGGCCGGCGGGAGACGAGCGTGGCCAGGTCGGCCAGCCGACCGGCGCCGACCACCGCCTCGGGCAACTCCTGGCCGGCGCTGTCCTGGAGGAAGAACGAGTCGGCCTCGGGGTCACGGACCAGCCCGGAGCTCTCCCGGACCTTCCGGTGCAGGGCCAGCAGCAGGTCGGAGACCTCGCCGTACGCGGTGTAGGCGGCCTCGGGGTCGGTGGCGTTGCGGCCGCGCAGCGCCTCCAGCTTGGCCCGCACGCCGGCCCAGCGTTCCTGGCTGAGGAGTTCCCCGCCGATGCGGGCGTCCACAGCGGCGGCCTTCTCGACCGCCCCGTTCAATGCCTCCCGGGCGACGGGCCGGCCGTTTACCGCGTTGGACTGGGCCTCCACGAGGGCGTCGGTGACCGCCGCCAGCGCGGTGAGGTACTGCACGCCGAGCCGTTCCCGGGCGGCGAGGTCCCGGTCGTCGGTGACCTGCCGCCAGTTCGACGTGACGAGTAGGCCCAACGGCGCCAACAGTGCTCCGATGAGCAGCAGGGGCAGCAGCCGGCCCAGCGTGGACGGCCGTCGACGGGCCCGCGGCGCGGGGACTGTCATGTGTGTCTCCTCCGGCGTGGGGCGCTGATCGGCGCGGCGTCGGGCTGGCCGACAAGTCCCGTGCACCGGACCGGAAAACTAATCGAACCCCCGCCTGGTCAGACCTCACTCGTCGAGTCAGGTTCGCGTCACTTCGAGCCATGTCACCATTTGTCCGCGTTACCGCCACGCTCTGTGTCCGCTGTGGGTGTGACATGGAGGGATCGAGGTGGATATCCGCGGAAGATCGGAATTCACGGGATCCGAACTCAACTCACTGTGCCGCGTCGGACGTTGCGCGCTCGCACCCCATCGCGCACCGATCGGGGCAACCGGACGGACGTACGGCGGATCTCAGCCAACGCTCAGGCTGTGGGCCGTACCGTGTGCCGCATGACATCGCCGTCGCCGGCCGCGTGGTTCCGGCGTGCCCTGCCCACCCGCCGCCGGGCGATCGCCGCCACGGTGGTCGTCGTGCTGCTGGCCGCCGCCGTGACCTGGGCGGTGTGGCCACAGGGACCGGGCGTACGCACCGAGAGCGCGATGCTCACCGTCCGCTCCGGACCGACCGGTGACCAACCGGTGAACCTGGACACCACCCTCTACCTGCCGGATGACGCCTCGTCCGGTCGGAAGGTGCCGGCGGTGCTGCTGGCGCACGGGTTCGGCGGCACGAAGGAGTCGGTGCGCTCCGACGCGGAGGAGTTCGCTGGGCGCGGCTACGCGGTGCTGACCTGGACCGCGCGGGGTTTCGGCCGCAGCGGCGGTGAGATCCACCTGGACAACCCGGACTACGAGGTGCGCGACGCCGAGCGGCTGCTGGACTGGCTGGCCGCGCGGCCGGAGGTGCGCACCGACGCCGCCGGCGACCCGAAGGTCGGTGTTGTCGGCGGCTCGTACGGCGGTGGGTTGGCGTTGCTGTTGGCCGCCCAGGACCGTCGGGTCGACGCGATCGTGCCCATGATCACTTGGAACGACCTGTCCCGCGCGTTCCTGCCGGAGAGCACCGGCGCAGCGCCGACCGAGGGTGTGTTCAAGAAGGGCTGGGCCGGCCTCTTCTTCGGCGGGGGCGGCAACGTGGGCTCCGGCCCGGCCGGGCTCTCCGGCGCTACCGCCGCCCAGCCGCAGGGCGCTCCGGCGTCGGCCGGCCCGCCCAGCCCCGGGCCGGGCGCCGGCCCCGGCACCGGTCCCGGTGGCGCCCCGGCCGGTGCCGCCGACCCGTCCTGCGGTCGGTTCGCCGCCGACGTCTGCGCCGCGTACCTCCGGATCGCCACCACCGGCCGCGCCGACCAGGCCGCCGTGGACCTGCTGCGCCGCTCCAGCCCGGCCGGTGTGCTGGACCGGATCAAGGCCCCCACCCTGCTGGTGCAGGGCGAGGCGGACACCCTCTTCCCGCTCGGTGAGGCGGACGCCAACGCGCGCGGCATCGCCGCCACCGGCACCCCGGTACGGGTCGCCTGGTTCACCGGCGGGCACGACGGTGGCAGCGGACCCCGCTCGGACGAGGACCGGGTGAAGTTCCTGACCGTCCAGTGGCTCGACCACTACGTCAAGGGCGAGGGCGACGCGCCCGGCGACGACTTCACCTGGTCGCGGATCGCCGGGTTCGACGCGCTCGACAGGGGTCTCGTCGCCACCGGTTTCCGCCGCGCCGACTACCCGGGCCTCACCGGCAACGCCCGCCGGGAGGTGACTGTCACCGGCCCGGCGCAGCCGATCGCGAACCCGCCGAACGGCAACCCGGCGGCCATCTCCTCGATCCCGTTCGCCGGCGGGCTCGCCTCGCTGCTGGACGGCGTGGCCGGCGACGTGCCCGGCCAGCACGCCCAGTTCGAGTCCACCCCGCTGACCGAGGCGGTGGACGTGGCCGGTGCGCCCACCGTCACAGTGCGGGCCGCGTCGCCGACCGGCGAGGCGGTGCTCTTCGTCAAGCTCTACGACGTCGACCCGGACGGCGCGGCCACCCTGCCGAACGGCCTGGTCGCCCCGATCCGACTCACCGGCCTTCCGCAGCAGGTGCAGGACGCCCGCCCGGTCACCGTGACGCTGCCCGGGATCGTCCGCCGGGTGGAGGCCGGGCACCGGCTGCGGCTGGTGGTGGCCAGCTCCGACCAGGCGTACACCACGCCCGCCGCGCCGACGGTCTACACGGTGGCCGCTGACGGCGCGGTCAGCCTGCCCACTGTCAGCGGTGAGCCGATCCCCACCGCCGCGACGATCTGGCGCTGGGTGCTCGCCGGCCTGCTCGCCGCCATCGTGGTCGGGCTCGTCGTGGTCGTCGCCCTGGTCCGCCGCCGGCACCGCCGCCAGGACCGGTCGGTGCACCCGGAGTACGCGGACACCCCGCTGGCAGTGCGCGCGCTACGCAAGGAGTACGCGGACGGCTTCGTCGCCGTGTCGAACGTGGACTTCGAGGTGCACCCCGGTCAGGTGGTGGGTCTGCTCGGGCCGAACGGCGCCGGCAAGACCACCACCCTGCGGGTGCTGATGGGGCTGACCCAGCCGACCGCCGGGGAGATCTACGTCTTCGGTCGTCGACTGGTGCCCGGCTCGCCGGTGCTGTCCCGGATCGGGGCGCTGGTGGAGGGGCCGGGCTTCCTGCCGCACCTGTCTGGTCTGGACAATCTGAAGGCGTACTGGCGGGCCACCGGGCGGCCGTGGGAGGACGCACAGTTCGACGCGGCGCTGGAGATCGCCGGGCTGGGTGACTCGGTGCACCGGAGGATCAAGAACTACAGCCACGGGATGCGCCAGCGGCTCGCCATCGCGCAGGCCATGCTCGGTCTCCCCGAACTGCTGGTGTTGGACGAGCCGACCGACGGGCTGGACCCGCCACAGATCGCCGAGATGCGTCGGGTGCTCCAGCGGTACGCCACTGACGGCCGGGCGGTGCTGGTCTCCAGTCACCTGCTGGCCGAGGTGGAGCAGACGTGCACGCACGCGGTGGTGGTGAACAAGGGCCGGATCGTGGCGTCCGGGCCGGTGGAGGAGATCGTGGGCGAGTCGCCGAGCGTGCTCTTCGACGTCACCGACCCGGTGGCGGCGCGAGCGGTGCTGGACCGGCTGCACGGGGTCCGCGTGTTGCCGGAGAGCGACGGCCAACTGGTGGTCGACACCAACGGCACGGCCCGCAGCGAGGTGGTGGCGGAGCTGGTGCGCGCCGGCATCGGGGTGGACCGGGTGGTGCCTCGGCGACGCCTGGAGGACGCGTTCCTCGCCCTGGTGGGCGAGAACTCTCGGGGAAGCGGTGACCGGTGATGGCTGCTGTTACTGACGCGGGTGAGGCCCGCGGTTATCGGCCGTCGGCCACCATGCCGTTCGCGGCGGAGTTCCGTCGGCAGGCGTCCCGGCGGCGGACCCAGTTGGCGCTCGGGTTCATGGTGTTGCTGCCGCTGATCATCCTGATCGCGTTCCAGTTCGACTCGGGCGGCGACGACGACAACGGTCGCAACGAGTTCGCCAGCCTGGTCGAGCTGGCCACGTCGGGCGGGCTCAACTTCACCCTGTTCTCGATCTTCGTGTCGGCGTCGTTCCTGCTGGTGGTGGTCGTAGCGCTGTTTTGCGGCGACACGGTGGCCAGCGAGGCGAGCTGGGGCAGCCTGCGGTATCTGCTGGCGATCCCGGTGCCCCGGGCGCGGTTGTTGACTGTGAAGCTGGTGGTCGCGCTCGCGTACTCGGGATTGGCCCTGCTTCTGTTGGCCGGCACCGCGCTGCTGGCCGGCACCCTGCGCTACGGCTGGTCGCCGCTGCGCAGCACCGTCGCCGCCGAGCTGGAACCCACCGAGGGGCTGCTCCGGTTGCTGGCCGTGCTGGGCTACCTGGCTGTCGTACTGCTGGTGGTGGCCGGCCTGGCATTCCTGCTGTCGGTGATCACGGACGCCGCGCTGGGCGCGGTGGGTGGTGCGGTTCTGCTCTGGATCCTGTCCAGCATCCTGGACCAGATCACCGCCCTGGGCGCGCTGCGCGACTTCCTGCCCACCCACTTCAGCACCGCCTGGCTGGGTCTGCTGTCGACTCCGGTGCAGACCGACGATGTGGTGCGCGGCTGCATCTCGGCGATCAGTTACGCGACGCTGTTCTGGGGGTTGGCGTTCTGGCGCTTCACCCGCAAGGACATCACGTCGTAGGTGGGCTGCTCGGGTCGGCCTTCTTCCAGGCGCTGACGCCGATCCGGCCGGTGTTGCCGAGGTCGATCGGACCGTCCGCGTCGACCTCTTCGGCCGGCTGCCCGGCGGCGGGCGCCACAGTCAGGAACTCGCCGTTGGTGGCCACCACAGTCGAGTCGGTGACCAGGTTGCGCCAGAGCACCACGGCGGTGGCTCGCTCCCCGGCGGCGAGGGTGACCTGCCGGGGTGGCTGGTCGAAGCCCGAGGTGATCTCCTTGGCGCCGTTGACCACCCGCAGCATGACCGGCTCGCGCGCTTCGTCGAACACGTGCAGCACCGGGTACCCGTCGAGCTGGTAGGGGCGCTCGCCGCAGTTGACCAGCTCCAGGCCGAGGGCGCGCAGGCCCATCGCGGCGTCCCCGCCGGTCGACCGGATCCGAACACCGGTGGCCGGGCACTCGGCCGGCGGCTCGGTGCTGGCGGTCGGGCCCGCTTCCGCCCTCGGCGTGGGGGGCGGCCCGCTCGGGTCCCCACCCTGGCCCCGATGGTCGCCGGGAGTGCAGCCGCCGAGCGCGAGAGCTATCGCGACCGTCGCGCCTATGCGCCGCCGTGCTGCGGTGTCGCGGGAGATCATCTGTTGATCCTCGCCCACCTGCGCAGCACACCGCTGCCCGGCCCCGGCCTCGCCGGCTCTCCCTGCGCCGCCACGTGAACCGGTGGGGAACCCCTCCTGGTGCGCCTTTCGAGCTGAATCGCTTGTGACATCACCGGGGGAGGGTGCGGACGTCCTCGTTCACACCGTTTTCACGAGGGATTATCCCACCAGCAAGGAAATTATGACTTTCGATGTTCTGATGCCTCAGGATCGACGAGACCCATCCACTATCTTCGATGGAGGTGCCATGAACGTCTCTCGGCTCGGCGGGCCGACCCTGTCCCTGTTCCGCATCGTGATCGGCCTGCTGTTCACGTTGCACGGCCTGTCCTCGGTATTCGGGTTGTTCGGCGGCAACCCGATGACTGGCAAGGCGGTACCGCTCGGCGCCTGGCCGGGCTGGTGGGCTGCCGTGATCCAGCTGGTCTGCGGCGTACTGGTGCTGGTCGGGCTCTTCGCCCGACCCGCCGCGCTGCTCGCCTCCGGCTCGATGGCGTACGCCTACTTCGTTGTGCACCAGCCGGATGCCCTACTGCCGCTGCACAACGGAGGCGAGCGGGCAGCGCTCTTCTGCTGGGCGTTCCTGCTGGTCGCGGCTCTCGGCCCGGGTGCCTGGGCGCTCGACACGCTGCTCGCTCGGCGTCGCACTGACACCCCCACGGCATCGGCTTCGGCGGCCGAACCCGACGCGGTGTCCGTCTGACCGCATCCGAACCACGCGTCGCCGAAGCCTCGACGAGGCGGCTTCGGCGGCGCGCCCGGGGGGGGGGGCGGTTCGGTGGAGCACACG